>RGMU01000112.1 GCA_010021705.1 Chitinophagia bacterium
TATAAAAGACCCTCAGCTAAAAGCCTATTGTTTGGCAGCGTTGTTGGTGGTTTTTGCACTTAACATTGGCAATTATCCACAGGAGGCATTAGTGCAATATCCGTCAAATGTTTACTTTTACCTTGTAATTGCGCTAATTACCGTTACAAAACGGCTTGATGACCAACAAAATGCAAAAGCCAATGCCTCCCCATCCGCACACATTGCACCATAGAGACATCGTTATTGTAGGGCAACAGCCTTGGGATACACCTATCGGCAGTAACTGTAAAAATTTGGCATTGGAATTTGCCAAAACCAATAGGGTGTTATACGTTAACAGCCCCTTAGATAGAATAACCCTGCTTAAACAAAAAGACAATCCTATCATCCAAAAGCGAATTGCGCTAAGGCAACAACACGGCAACTACATTGAAAAAATAGGTGATAACCTTTGGAATTTATTCCCCGATGCGATTATAGAATCTATCAACTGGCTAAAAGTTCATGCCTTGTTTAATATACTGAATAAGCGTAACAACAGCCTTTTTGCAGCTTCTATCCAAGATGGTATGCGCCAATTAGGCTTCAAAGATATTATTCTATTTAATGACAACGATATTTTCCGTTGCTTTTACTTAAAAGATATGCTAAAGCCTGCTGTATCTATTTACTATTCTCGCGATTATATGATAGGGGTGGATTATTGGAAATTTCATGGCGAAAAGTTAGAACCGCAGCTTATAAAAAAATCGGATATATGCGTGGCTAATAGTGTTTACCTTGCCAACTATTGCAAGCAATACAACCCTCGCTCCCATTATGTGGGGCAAGGCTGCGATTTATCTATGTTCACTGCTGCCAATACGCGTGAAATACCTACCGATTTAGCTGCTATTCCTAAGCCCATAGCCGGCTATGTGGGGGCACTGCAAAGCATACGCTTAGACATTCCTTTGTTAGAAACGGTAGTCAAAAACCTGCCGGATTGGAACATAGTATTAGTGGGACCCGAAGATGAAACCTTTGCCCAAAGTGCTTTACATTTGCTACCCAATATACACTTTTTAGGAGCTAAAAAGCCACAGGAATTACCCGCCTATATAGCCGGATTTGACGTTTGCATTAACCCGCAGCTTGTTAATTTAATTACCATTGGTAATTATCCGCGTAAAATTGATGAGTATTTGGCATTAGGCAAGCCGGTAGTAGCTACCCAAACCGAAGCCATGAGCATATTTGCCCAACACACCTATTTAGGTGCTAATGCTGCAGAATATACTGCCCTCATTCCTAAAGCCCTAAACGAAAATACCCCCCAAAAGCAACAAGACAGAACCGCCTTTGCTGCCACGCACACATGGGAGGATAACATTAATCAAATATATGCTGCCATTTACTCGTTTACCAATGGCAATTAACCCAATATTAGCATCATGAACCCTTTAGTATCTATTATAACGGTTAATTTTAATCAACCCAAAGTTACGGAAGAGTTATTGTCATCTATTGCTCGTACCAACAACTACTTGCCCATTGAGATAATAGTGATAGATAATGGCAGTCGGCAGAACCCCGTGCCACAATGGCAGACAGCATACCCTGATGTGTTTTTTATTCGTTCAGAGGCTAATTTGGGCTTTGCAGGGGGTAATAACTTAGGCATTAAGCAAGCCAAAGGTAAGTACCTTTTCTTAGTGAATAATGATACAGAATTTACGGCAGGGTTGGTAGAAATTTTAGTTAAGACAATGGAGAATGATACCAATATTGGCATTATATCGCCCAAAATACGGTATTTTACTTCACCGGATTTGCTGCAATATGCCGGATTTACCCCCATGAACTATTACACTGCCCGCAATAGCTGCATTGGCTACCAAGAGCCAGACAATAACCAATACCAACACCTTAGCGGAGAAACAGGCTACATACACGGTGCTGCCATGATGGCACGCGCCACTGCCGTATTGCCCGATAACCTAATGCCTGAAAACTACTTTTTATACTATGAAGAGATGGACTGGTGCGATAACTTCAGGCGCAAAGGCTATAAAATAGCCCTAAATTTAGAGGCTCTTATCTACCACAAAGAAAGCGTATCGGTGGGTGCGAATAGCCCGCTGAAAGAGTTTTTTATGAACCGCAACCGCATACTGTTTATCCGCCGCAATGCCCCATTTTTGCAAAAAATAGTCTTTTTGGTTTACTTTCCGTTAGTGGTGATGCCACGAAATATACTTTCATATATTAAAAATAAGCAATTAGGCTTTATACCCATTCTTTTCCATGCCCTCTTTTGGAACATCACCCATTCTAAAAACAGCAAAGATTTAGGGTATAAATTGCCGAAATGATTACCGTAAAAGGTTAATTAAATGGAGGGTAGCCACAAAGGTACATTTTGTTCATGACTCCTAAAAATAGTGCATAAAAATAATACAGCACACATAAGTAATCCACATACACCCTTTTGTGTGAATGCTACACTATTTTTGCAACTTGTTTAAGATATGGGCGTATATTATGATGTAGATAAATTGCCGACATTTGCCAATGTGGTGCTTACAGTGGGCACTTATGATGGCGTGCATTTAGGGCACAAAGCTATATTGGCTAAAGTGGTGGAAACTGCCCAAGCCATTAATGGCAATTCTATTGTTATTACCTTTCACCCACATCCACGCAAGCTACTGTATCCGCAGCAGTCTTTGGGGCTTATAACGCCCTTAGAAGACAAGATAAAGTACCTTACCCAAGCGGGCATTGCCCACGTGGTGGTAGTGCCGTTTACAGAGGCTTTTGCCCAACTATCGGCATTGGAATATATAGAGCAATTTATTGTAAAAAAATTTAACCCCAAATGCTTTGTTATAGGCTATGACCACCGCTTTGGCAATGACCGCAAAGGGAATTTTCAACTTTTGGAAGCGCAAGCAGCACATTGGGGTTATAATGTAGTAGAAATATCAGCCAAGCTGATAGACGATGCCTCTATTAGCAGTACCCGCATTCGCCAGGCATTGATTAGCGGTGATATGCCTTTAGCACAAAGCATGTTGGGCAGGGAATTTTCACTCAAAGGCACTGTGATTAAAGGGAAGCAAATAGGAAGAACTATAGGCTTCCCTACTGCTAATATCCAACCTCATGACGCTGACCAAATTATACCCGCTACGGGCATTTATGTACTTAAAGCCGAGTTTGAAGGGCAAGAATTGCGAGGTGTGCTTAGCATTGGCTACAACCCAACCGTAAGCGCAGATAACAAGTTGCACATTGAAGCTTATTTTTTTGATTTTAACCAAGATATATACAACAAAGAAATTATACTAATGCCCCTTCATTACTTGCGTCAAGAGCTTAACTTACCTAACCTTGATGTGCTCCAAAAGCAAATTCAGGAAGATTGCCGGCAAGCCGCCTTATTTTTTGAACGTTTAGCCACGCACTAGCAGGCATAAAAATATATTTGGCAAAGTACATTAAAAGGCTTAACTTTGCAGTAAACTATCAGTAAGGGGACAGAAATTGTCCCCTTCTTTATTGCACAACACAATGGTATTGCCTATTGAACATATTACAAATTTGCTTGCTCCTTTATTAGAAGGAACAGACATTTTCGTAGTCTCCCTAAAAATAAAGCCCACCAACAACATTAAGCTTTACTTAGAGGCAGACAGTGGCTTTACCGTGGAAAAGAGCATATCTATTAACCGTAGATTAGCCCGAGCCATAGAGGCTACCGGCATTTTTCCGGAGGGTGATTTTTCGTTAGAAGTGTCCAGCCCCGGATTAGATGCTCCTTTGGTGCTTCATAGGCAATATGTGAAAAACATAGGCAAAACTGTATCGGTTACGGATAATAATGATGTGGTGGTTACAGGGGTGCTAACGGAAGTGAACCCGGAGGCAATAACCTTATCCGTAAAGCCGGTGTCTAAAAAAGAAGTAGTAGTGAACAAGGAAATATCCTTTAATAATATAAAAAAAACAATAGTAGAAATTAGTTTTTAACCTGCAAACAAATGATTGAAAAGTTAAAATAAAAGCGGTATGGCAGTTATAAATTTAAAAGAGTCGTTTTTAGACTTTAAGGAAGCAGAAAGTATAGACAGACCCACGCTGATGCGGGTATTGGTAGATGTATTTAAAACAATGCTACGCAAAAAGTATGGCAGTGATGAAAATTTTGACGTAATTGTAAACGACCAAACCGGCGACTTAGAAATATTCCGGCGGCGAGAGATAGTGGAAGACGATATGTTGGAAGACAGCAACCGCCAAATATCCTATTCCGATGCCATAAAAATAGAAGAAGACTACAATGTGGGCGAAGAGGCTTACGAAGAAATAGACGTAGTAGAACAGTTTGGAAGACGCTCTGTGCTATCAGCACGCCAAACACTTGCCACCCGCATAAAAGACCTGAAAAACGAATACATAATGAAGGAGTATCAGGCACGTGTAGGCGACATGGTTAATGCAGAAGTGCACCAAATATGGAAAAAAGAACTACTGTTGCTACACCGCGATGACAACAAAAATGAGAACGAGCTTATAATGCCCAAAAATGAGCAAATTCCTGCCGACTTTTTCAAGAAAGGCGAAACAGTGAAGGCAGTCATAAAGTCGGTAGAAATGCGTGGTAGCACACCCGTTATCATACTAAGCCGCACCCATCCTTCCTTTTTAGAAAAGCTCTTGGAAAATGAAGTACCTGAAATAATGGACGGTTTAATAGTAGTTAAGAAAATTGTGCGTGAACCCGGAGAGCGAGCCAAAGTAGCTGTTGAAAGTTATGACGACCGTATAGACCCCGTGGGCGCGTGCGTAGGCATGAAAGGAGGTAGGATACATGGCATTGTGCGCGAATTGAGGAATGAAAACATAGACATTATTAACTATACCAACAATACTCAACTTTTACTGCAACGCTCTTTGACACCGGCACGCATCAACAAAATAGTGCTAAACAACGAAGCCAAAACAGCAGAAGTGTACCTTGACCCTGACCAAGTGTCTTTAGCCATAGGCAAAAAGGGTGTTAATATAAAATTAGCTCAAGACCTTACCGGCTATGCTATTGACGTGTTCAGAGACGTAAAAGAAGATAACGCTTATGACATTGACCTTGACGAGTTTAGCGATGAAATAGAAGAATGGGTGATAGACGAGCTTAAACGCATAGGTTGCGATACGGCATTAAGCGTATTAGACTTATCGGTAGAAGAGCTTGCGCGCCGTTCAGACCTTGAAGAGCAAACCATTAAAGAGGTAAGAGCCATATTAGAAACCGAGTTTAAGAGCGAAGAGTAAACTTAAACTTGAAAAATTAAGGCTTAATTCTAATGTTTATGCCTGTTGTTGCGTCTATTAAGGGTATGCGCTACTGCCTTTAGTACTTTAAAAGGCAGTAGTTACAGTATAATAATCAAAGAATTGCGGTAGGTGTAAAAGAAACATCTGCGCAGTTCGCAAATATGTTGTAGGTTTGTAGGTTGGGTACAAATTTATCAATAATAAAAAATTATTGCCCAGCGTAAAAAAGATTAATGAGTACACCGGTCAATAGAACACCGCGTCTTGCGGCAGCAGCAACAGAGTTTAACGTAAGTAAAGATACTATTGTAAAGTATCTTAACGAAAAAGGCTTTGCCA
>RGMU01000113.1 GCA_010021705.1 Chitinophagia bacterium
TGTGGGATGACTGCGACTTAGGTTACTATAAAGATGACTTTATTGGTTGCGACACGGCAAGGGGTTTAGGTATAATGTATAATGGTGTGGCTGCTGATGGTCAGGCTGCTAACTTCCCGGTAAACAGCTATGGTGCTAATCCTCCGCAAGTGGGCTTAGACTTTTTCCAAGGTCCGCTAAAAACGATAAAAAGACCCGGATTGTCTGACACAGTAGTTAGGCTGAAAATGACCAACTTTACTTACTTTAACAACGACAGAAGCAATATAGGTAACCCTAACAACGGTTTAGAGATATACCGTTATATGACAGGTAGTATTCGTAACGGAGACCGTTTTACGAATGACTTTCAGGGTGCGGGTGTAAGGAGTAAAGGCTATGGCTCGGGTCCAATATCTAACTTTGTGTTTACCGGAGACCCCGGAGATGCAACGTCATGGTCGGAATGTGCATGTACTAACTTGCCTGATGATAGACGCTTTATCTTCTCTTCGGGTCCGTTTCAAATGCTACCCGGTGCTAAGAATGATATAGTGTTTGGTAGCGTATGGGCTTCCGGCGTAGGTGGTTGCCCCAGTACAGACTTCAAAACTATTAAAAACATAGACGATGGTGCACAAGCACTATTTGATGCCGGCTTTAAAACAGTGGAAGGTCCTGAAGCACCGCGCTTAGTGGTACGTGAACTTGACCGCAAATTGGTGTTTTATATTGTGAACGACTATGGTAGCAATAACTTTAGAGAAAACTATGGTAGGGCAGACAGTGTGTATAAGGATTCGCTTCGCTATCATCAGGTTGTTACCAAAACAAAAGACATCAGCACGGATTCTTTGTATGTGTTTGAAGGCTATCGCGTATTCCAGTTGAAAAATAGTGAGGTAACTTCGGCAGACATTTTTGACCCTAATACCGGTGAAGTAAATTCTGCAAAAGCCATTGAGGTGTTTCAATGCGATAAGCACAACAACATTACAAAGATTGTGAACTACACTAAAAACACCGCAATTAGTGATTCTACGTGGATTCCTCAAACAAAAATTGTGGGTAAAGACAGCGGTATAACACATAGCTTTATGCTTACACAAGACCAATTTGCCAGCGGTTCTGATAAGAGGTTTATCAATTATCACAACTATTATTTTGTGGCAATAGCTTATGGTCATAACAACTTTGCTCAATTTGACCCTGTACATTATATCCGCACACAAGATGTGCCATATATAGGTAGCTCAAAAGGTGCGGGTGGTATTAACATTCCTATTGTTATGGCTACGCCTAATACGTCAAATGGAGACTTTGGCTCTGTGTTGAATGCAGACTATGGTTCGGGTATTGTGGTTACACGTGTAAATGGCTTGGGTAATGGTGGTAATGCGCTTGAAATAGACGACCTTACTAATAGCGAAATTATGCAATATGATTCGGCTAAGACTATTACCTATAAGCAAGACCAAGGTCCGGTGGTGGTAAAGGTAGTTGACCCTACTATATTACCTGCATACGATTGGGTTTTCCAAATTACGGGTGATGTAACCGGTGCATCAAATTTACTAAGCTCTTATAAAGCTATTAACCCCCAGACCGGTGGTTGGAAGCTAACGGCAGTAAAAAATGGCACTGTGGTAGAAACTATCTACAGTGAGAGAACATTAGACGACCTTAATGAGCAAATTTTAGAAAAATATGGTATTTCTGTGAACGTGAAGCAAGTGCAGCCTGCGGGTAACAACCAAAAGGTGAACAATGGCTACATTACGTCATCGGTTACATTTGCCAATAAATCACAGCCTTGGTTGTCAGGTCTTACAGATGTGGCAGACAGTAACTTTGCCAACTGGATACGCACCGGAGTTAACGATAAGTTTGGTACAGATGGTCCGTGCAACTTTAACCCCACACTACCTTTCTTAGACTCGTTTAGTATGTATGGCAACCTATTGAACAACTTTACGCCTACTACGTCCACATGGGGTCCTTACCATTTAGGTGCTACATGGGATGGTCATAAGGGCACGGGTACGCAGTGTGGCTTTGTGGTGGCTTATAATGCTTACAATGGTCAGCGCAGCTTTGCGAATTTGAATGATGTAAACATTGTATTTACCCGAGACCGCAGTATGTGGACAAAATGCGCCGTTATAGAAATGCAAGAGGACACCATTTTGGCAGAGAACCGCGCCGAGAAGTTTTTTATTCGCAAACATGCCGGCTTGTTAAAAGACGCTAATCCTGATGGCAGCTTAGCCTATTCTACCGACCCTGCCGACAGAGGTACTTCTTGGTTCCCCGGCTATGCGATTGACCAAAACACGGGCTACAGGCTGAATATTGTGTTTGGCGAAGATTCATACCTAAGCCTTGATAATGGTAATGACATGGTGTGGAATCCTACTTTCCGCAGGTTCAACAGTTTTGACGGCTCTATAATATTTGGTGGTAAACACTTTGTGTATGTGATGGCTACTAAATATGACAGTTGCAAAAACTTTATTAAGAAAATCAATGAAGCTTCTGTATCATCAAGCAAAATTAACCTTACAAAGCTGCAATATGACCAAATGCGCTGGGTGGGCATTCCGCTTACCAGTGGTATTATCAATTTACTGTCTTACAAAGATGGTTTAATACCTACGCAAACCACGCTTCGCTTCCGTGTGAACCGTCCATTTGCGCCTTATTATGCCAACGGTACCACCAATTTGATTAACACTGCACCGGGCAAAGCTACTTGGCCTTATTACACCTTTAGCACCAAAGAGCTTGCGCCAACTAAAATGAGCGATGCTACGGATAAAGATGCTTTATTGTCTCGTATTAAGGTGGTGCCTAATCCTTATTACGGCTATACGGGCTTTGAAGGTTCACGATATGATACAAAAGTGAAAATTATTAACGTACCGGCTAAGGTTACGGTACGCATTTATTCGCTTGACGGCACATTGGTAAGAACTATTACAAAGAGCGACCCTAACAGTGCGTCTATTGATTGGGATGTGCGCAACAATGCGGGGCTACCCATTGCCGGCGGTATGTACATCATGCACGTAAGTGCCGAAGGTGTGGGCGAAACAGTGCTTAAATGGTTTGGTGCAATGCGTCCTATTGATGCCACTACTTATTAATCTATTTTTGAACACATTTAATTCGGTAGTTTTTCTAAACCATTAATTAGAACATACAACAGATACAGAACATGAAAAAGGTTATCATATATTCGTTTGCAGCTTTAACGGCACTATTGCCGTGTGTGCAAGGCTTGGCAGGCAATAAAGACAGGGTGGGGCAAAGTGGAGCACCGGAGCTAATTACCAATCCTTGGGCACGCTCTACGGGCTTGTTTGCGCTAAATACAGCCTATATAGGTGGCATAGAAGCCATGAAAAGCAATATAGCCGGCTTGGCAGCCGATACGCTGTTTGAAGTAGGCTTGTCTCACGGGGCATATCTTTCCGGCACGGGCATTAATATCAACAACATAGGCATAGCGCAGCCATTGGGCAACGAGTTTGTACTGGGTATTAACGTTATGTCTATTTCGTTTGGCGATATTCCTGCTACCAACTACTACAATCCTGACGGATTTGGTACATTCCACCCGCAGTTTTTAAACGTGCAGTTAGGCTTGGCAAAAGGATTTGGTATTCACACCAAAGCAGGCTTTGCCATGACTTATGTGTCAGAGCAAATTAACAACATTAATGCGCTTGGCTTGGCGTTTGACGGTGGTATTCAATACGTTACTGGTACGCGTGATAACTTTCACTTGGGCATTAACTTGCGCAACTTAGGTACTAACATGCGCTATACGGGTTCGGGCTTTGCCATTAACGTTGATCAAACGGAGTCTTCGCCGTTTTACCCTATATCGGCATTAGCACCTTCCGATAAATTTGCCTTGCCAACATGCCTGAGCATTGGCGGAGCATACGATTTTTACCTTGACGAGAAAAAGCTGAAAAAAGCAGACGCACAGCCGGAGCATAAGCTAACTGCGGTATTCAACTTTACGTCTAACTCGTTTTTGAACGATAACATTGGCTTGGGTGCTGAATATACCTACAAAGAAATGTTCTCTGCCCGTGCAGCTTACCGTTATGAAAATGGTATAGGCAATGATGCCAAAACAACTACCATGTACACCGGCTTGTCTATGGGCGTTAGCGCACAATATCAGATAGCAGACAATGGTCCTCGCTTTGCGTTTGACTACTCTTTCCGCCCAACGCGCCATCCGGCTAATGGGGTGCACATGTTGGGCATTCGCTTCATGGCAGGCAGCAAAAAGGCTTCTTCTAAAGAAGATTAATCTAATATTAATTTATTGTTAGCAAATATTTCGTATCTTTGCAACTGCAACGTCTCTGTTCAAGCAGAGGCGTTGTATTTTTTTGTTTACCGTATAATTTTCATTTAAATTATGGCAGATACCGTTTATTTAACCAAAGAATCGCTTGAGCATATAAAAGACGAGCTTCATCAACTAAAAACCATTGGACGTGCCGAAATAGCACGCCAAATATCCGAAGCGCGTGAAAAAGGAGACTTAAAAGAAAATGCCGAATATGACGCTGCGAAAGAAGCACAAGGCTTGCATGAGGCTAAAATAGCTCAATTAGAAGAAACGCTTCTTAATGCCCGCATCATAGACGCTAAAAACATAGACACTTCTAAGGTATCTATCCTTAGCAAAGTGAACGTTACAAACCTTAGCAATAAAAAAACAATGGACTACCAAATAGTATCAGAAAAAGAAGCTGACCTTAAATCCGGTAAGCTATCGGTTTCTTCGCCTATTGGTAAGGCATTGTTGGGCAAGGCTGTGGGCGATGTAGCCGATGTAAACGCACCCAGCGGTGTGTTTAAGTTTCAAATTAACAATATTTCTATTTAATACCTTTTACTAATCTATGCCTTCCGTTTTTTCCCGAATAATAGCCGGAGAATTGCCGTGCTATAAATTAGCAGAAGACGATTTGTTTATAGCCTTTTTGGACATTCAGCCCCTTGCCGAAGGCCATACGCTGGTAGTGCCCAAAATAGAGGTGGACAAAATGATAGACCTGCCGGAAAAGTATTTATCGGGTATTTTGCCTTTTGCGCGCCCGGTAGCCCATGCTTTAGAGCGGGCATTTCCGGATAAACGTTGCGGCATGAGCGTTATAGGCTTAGAAGTGCCCCATGCGCACCTCCATTTGGTGCCGCTATCCACAGCCGGCGACATATCTTTTACGCGCCCTAAGCTAAGTTTTACTCCGCAGCAAATGCTGTCTATGCAGGCATTGATATTGCAGTTGCTGTAAGATATGATAGATATGGATAGCCATAGTGATACATTAAATATATTGGCTTAAAAAGCTGTAATTTAGCTGCCAAAAAGTGGCTTATGGATAGTAGCCGGCAGTTAGGTTTGCTGTATATTTTTGTGGGTAGCGGGCTTGGCGGGGTGGTGCGCTATGGCTTGGCTATGGGCGTGAGGGGTGTTTATAATAAGCCCTTTCCGATGGGCACATTTGTGGTGAATGTGGTGGCGTGCCTGCTTATGGGCTTTTTGGTGGGTATGGCAGACCAAAAGCAACTGCTGTCGCCGGCGGGAAGGCTATTTTGGACG
>RGMU01000114.1 GCA_010021705.1 Chitinophagia bacterium
CTATTTCTCTCCTTCACACTCAATTAGATACAAAATTTTTACCCGCCAAAGGCTTACCCATAAACCTTAAATAATTATACCCTATATTGGCGCAAAATTTGAAGAAAGATGATGAATAAAATAGTTGCCAACGCAGAAGAAGCCATACAAGGCATTGAAAGCGGTATGACCCTCATGCTCGGCGGCTTTGGGTTATGTGGCATTCCTGAAAACTGTATAGATGCTTTAGTAAAAAAAGGTGTTAACAACCTTACTTGCATATCCAACAATGCCGGTGTGGACGATTTTGGCATTGGCTTAATGCTACAAAACAATCAGGTGAAAAAAATGATTTCATCTTATGTAGGCGAAAACGAAATATTTGAAAACTTGCTTTTGTCCGGTAAGTTAGAAGTAGAACTCATTCCGCAGGGCACATTAGCCACCCGTTGCATGGCAGCCGGCTACGGCATGCCTGCCGTATATCTGCTGGCAGGCGTGGGCACGGAAGTAGCCGAAGGCAAAGAAATAAGAAACTTCAATGGCAAAGATTATATATTAGAACATGCCTTTGATGCCGACTATGCCATTGTAAAGGCATGGAAAGGCGATGAAATGGGCAATTTGGTGTTCAATGCCACAGCCCGCAACTTTAACCCACTAATGGCTATGGCAGGCAAAACAACCATTGTAGAGGTAGAACACCTCTTAGCTGCCGGCGAAATAGACCCTAACGAAGTGCACGTGCCCGGTATCTACGTGCACCGCATATTTCAAGGCACAAACTACGAAAAGCGCATAGAAAAAGTAACCACTCGCCCCAATCCCGCACACACCCATTAACCTACACCATAACCTTTATTTTTTCCACAACAGTTAAATGGCACTTAAAAAAGAACAAATAGCGCAACGTATAGCGCAAGAATTGCAAAACGGATATTACGTAAACTTAGGTATTGGCATACCCACATTAGTGGCAAACTATATTCCCGAAGGCGTAAATGTGGTGCTACAAAGCGAAAACGGACTATTAGGCATAGGACCATTCCCTTTTGAAGGCGAAGAAGACCCCGACCTTATCAATGCCGGCAAGCAAACCATTACAGTGATAAAAGGCTCTTCCTACTTTGATAGTGCCATGAGCTTTGGCATGATACGAGCCGGAAAAGTGCACCTTACCGTATTAGGTGCAATGGAAGTAGCCGACAATGGCGACATCGCCAACTGGAAAATACCCGGCTACAAAGTTAAAGGAATGGGTGGTGCTATGGACTTGGTAGCTAGCAAAATAGTGTCAGACTTAGGCGTTTTTAACATAACCCCCGAAGGCTTTGAGTGCATAGAATATGCCCCCGGCGTTTCGCTGGATTACATCAAAGAAAAAACCGAAGGACGGCTTGTTATTGCCCCTAACGTTAAAGAAATGAACGTAAGCTAAGCTACACCCGTTAAGAATTTATTTTAATTATTATTTTTCCGTAGTAACTTTGCATTCACTATGCAAATAGAAGTATTAAAGTCTAAAATACACCGCGTGCTTATTACCGAAGCTAATTTGCACTATATAGGCAGTATTACCATTGATGAAGACCTAATGGACGCCGCCAACATGATTGAAAATGAAAAGGTACAGGTGCTAAACATAGACAATGGAGAACGGTTGGTTACTTATATAATAAAAGGCAAAAGAGGCTCCGGCATGATTTGCATGAACGGACCCGCAGCACGCAAAATAACAGTGGGCGACAGGGTGATAATTCTCTCTTATGCCACCATGCCATTTGAAGATGCCAAGCAGTTTAAGCCTACCATTATATTTCCAAAAGACGATAACACATTATAAATTTGTTCTATAAGGCAGTAACTGAAACCAATACTCCATGAAAAAAATACTAATCACAATCTTAAAGTATATAGTATTTCTCGGAGCGGGTATATGGATTATCTATTTCATGCTGTCGCAGCTAAAGCCCCAAGAACGAGCCGACCTTTTTATCTCCATCAAAACCATTCATGCGTGGTATATTGTGCCCATCACCCTGTTTGGCATACTGTCACACTATATTAGAGCTATTAGGTGGAAATATCTACTGGCTACCATAGACCTAAAGCCCACCAACCTAAACCTTTTCTTTGCCGTAATGATAGGCTATGCCACCAATTTAATAGTGCCTCGCGGTGGCGAAGTAGCAAAATGTACAGTATTGGCAAAATATGAAAACATGCCGGTTACAAAAATGGTGGGCACTATTTTTGCCGAACGCGCCTTTGACCTGCTGTGCCTACTCCTTATCACAGCCTTTGCGTTCTTTATGGAAATGAAGCGCATTGAACACTATTTTAGTGTAAAATTTGGTTTAATAATTGATAAAATATATGCCCACCGAACCATTGCCATAATAGCCTTAGCCCTTATGGCAATAGGTATGGCAGCTTTTATCTTCTTCTCCTCCAAAAACAAAGAAAGTAAGATAATAAAGCTATTCAGCGAAATGCTACAGGGCATTCTGTCCATTTTCCGCATGAAAAACAGCCCCCAATTCCTGCTTTATACCGTTCTGTTATGGTTCTTCTACGGAGCGCAGCTTTACTTAGGCTTGCTTTGCGTGCCGGCAACCGCCCATTTACCCGCAATGGCAGCCATAGTAGTGCTGGCTTATGGTAGCTTTGCCGTTATTGCCACACCGGGGGGCATTGGCGCATACACCTATATGGTGGCTGAAATATTAAGCACCTACAACATTACACCCGTCCCCGCTCAAGCATTTGGCTGGGTAGCATGGGCTTTACAAACACTTTTAGTTATCGTTTTTGGACTTTTGTCTTTATTACTATTAGACCCTTACAATAAACGTATTCATGCAAAACAGTCTGCTGTCTAAAATTGTTAGCTTTAATCAATTAGAGCAACAATGCCTTGCTTTAAAGCAACAACATAAAAAAATAGTCTTTACCAACGGCTGTTTTGACCTACTACACGCCGGGCACATAGACCTGTTGTTTAAGGCAGCCTTGCAAGGCGATGTATTGGTAATAGGCGTAAACACCGACAATTCTATTAAACGGCTTAAAGGGGCTAAAAGACCCATTATTAACCAACATGACCGTGCCATTCAATTAGCAGCTTTAAGTTGCGTAAGCCTTGTATGCCTTTTTGACGAAGATACCCCTCTAAATCTGATTCAAGCCATCACCCCCGATGTGCTTATCAAAGGTGGCGACTACACCATAAGCACCATTGTGGGCGCAGAATGGGTGCAAGTACACGGAGGCACAGTTGCCACCATTCCCCTGCTTGAGGGCTATTCTACCTCCTCTATCATCCAAAAAATTATTGCATTAGGATAATACGTATGGTTAAATATTTTATAGCTTTATCCCTATTGCTGTTTGCCATTGTTGCGCAAGCGCAACCGATTAAAGACACCGCTAAAAACACCCCCCCTCCAAAAGACCTTATAGCAAAGGACACCACCGCAAAAGCAGTAGTTGCCAAAGCCACACCCGCCAAAGACACCGCCAAAAAGCTACCGCCTCCACTTAGCAAATATGAGGGCTATATAGAATTAGCCTATTGGGCAACGTCATGGAACGTAGGCTATGACCGCAAAACCTACTATGACTATAAAAACTATGCCGGAGCCGGAGGTATTTTTCTTATAGGCGTAAAGCCCAAATACAACCCCCAAAAACACTTAACACTTGGCGCAGCCATAGGCTTGGGTATGTACAAAATAAATAACCCTATCAACAATGTTACTTATAGTAAAAGTTTAAGCTATGCGTTATTAATGCCTCAAATACAGTACCACCTGCCACAACGCGGTCAGGTTAAACCATATACCGGCATCGTTGGTTGCCTGCTATTACCCATTAGCAACACCGGCGGCTATGCCCAAGCCGGAGGCTTAATAGGTGCAGACTACACATGCTTTGGCTTTTATATCTCTTATCAACACGCCTTTGGCACACCACCTATCAGCCTGATAGACAACAGCAAATGGTCGGCACAAAACTTTATTGTCGGCGCACAGCTTTTCCCCTCCCGCATAAAAGGCTGGAAAAAGTTCCTTAAAAACACTACTCACTACGGTGGTTAGCACCCGCACTTAGCTTCATAAACACCTGCTCCACCGCCTTGTAATATATCCCGCAAACCACCAATATAACACCGCCAAGCAACACTATTTCCACCCCCAAACCCACCCAATAAAATCTATTAAAGGGCAGGGCAAGCGTATATTGCCCCACTACGGCTATAAGCGTATAATGCAGCAAATACAGCGAATAGCACATACCGCCTATCGTGGTGATAATGCGATAAGAAAATATCTCTTTAATACAACTTTGAGTTAATATTAAGTAATATAGCCCCGCTATCACCAACGGATAGGCTATGCTTAGCAATATTCTGCCATAGTACAACGGCTTCAACGGCGTATAGCATGTTAGCAATAGCAGTGCTATAAACTCCACAACCGTAGCCCAAGTAGGGTAGGGGCGGTCAACCGGATTGCGGGTGGTATAAAAGTCCGCAAGTAGCATGCCCGCTAAAAAATACTGCCAATTATAGTGCAGGCTTAGCCTTAATATTCCGTGCCAATGGTGATTGGTAGCATATTGAACAGCTATGAAAAAAAACATCAGCAATATTATCAAAAGCCTTCTATAGTAGGCAGACAGCCTAAATACCTGAAATAAAAACGGGGCAATAAGGTAAAACTGTATTTCCACCTCCAACGACCACAGTACCACCGACACCATTGGCGGTATGCGTGGATACAAAAAGCCGTGCATATACCCTAATGAAGCAAAGTAATGCTGCCATTGCTCCACAATGGCATACCTGCCGTCTAAAACATGAGTGGCTAATTGCACCAAAAAAATGCCACTTACGGCTATCAAATAGGGTGGCTCTATGCGTATAAACCGCCGCTTATAGTACTGCTTTAGATGAACCTTATTTTCGCCTGATATATAGTGCTTTGCAAACGGCAAACTAACCATAAATCCGCTCAATACAAAAAATAGATACACCCCCCTGTCTCCATTTTCAAACAACTGCAAAAGCCACCGGGCATAAATCGGCTGTCCGTTTTGCGGGTTAGCTATGCCCATTTTTTGATTATAGTAACCGTAAATATGAAACAAAATTACCAAAACAATAGCCAAAAACCTTATCCCGTCTATTTCTGCCATGTAGTGGGAATGAAGTGTTTTCCGCTTAAAAGAGGCAAAAAACGTAGATAGCGTCATGGTAACTGTCTTTTAGCCTGCATCATACATTATTTTTACATAGCGTTCTCTATGCCGTTCATTTTTTCTAAATACAGCATCTTTATAAGCCCGTCTGCCAAGCCCATTTTAGGCACATATATCTCATCGGCTTCTGCCCATCGCATAATGCTTAAATAAACCAGCAACGCGGGCACTATCACATCGGCACGGTCATTCCTTAGCTTGTAGTGGTGTTTTAATTCATCTATGGACAGGCTACTCATTTCTTTATGAAAATCTTTTAACATATCAATATGCAGTGGCTTACCATCTTTCCTTTTAGATAAAGAGAATATCTTATTAATATTCCCCCCCGAACCTATTGCCTCAATAGGGTGAAAATGCTTAGTGTTTT
>RGMU01000115.1 GCA_010021705.1 Chitinophagia bacterium
GGCTTAGAATGTTTTCCCCAGTATTCCCATGCAAATAAAAGTACATTTTTATTCATGCCCCTTTCAATAGTTATTAATGCCTAAACAGGCGTACAAGCATTACTAATATCGCAATGATAAACATAAATATTGACATTCTATTCATACCGTGCATGAATTTAATATTTAAGTTTGAAGGTGCGTTAGGGTCTCGCTTTTTGATGTACAAATAGGTAAGTAATTGCTCCCACATAATTTATGCTTAAATTGCGCTCAAAGTTAATTAAAAATACAAAACTTTGTATATCTTTGCAGCCCCTGATTGAAAAAGTAGTATTTTACATAGAACGGGGAATTAGCTCAGTTGGTAGAGTGCTTGCATGGCATGCAATAGGTCACCGGTTCGAATCCGGTATTCTCCACAAAGCATAAACAAAGCCACTTGAAGTAGTCTCAGGTGGCTTTTGGCGTATTTTAAGTGTACAACTATCCTTTACCCCTCATTTATAGCCCGTGCTGCTATCCACGCACTACTCCACGCGTGCTGAAAGTTATAGCCACCCGTTATGCCGTCTGCATCTATTATTTCGCCTGCCCAATAAAGATTTTTAACAATTTTGCTTTGCATGTCTGTGGGTGATATTTCGTTGATATTAATGCCCCCACAGGTTACAAACTCTTCTTTATAAGTGGTTTTGCCGCTTACAGTATATACATCTTGGGTAAGAAGAGCCAGAAGGCGATTTTGCTGCGCAGCCGGCAGGTCGCCCAAACGGCAGTCTTGGGAAATGCCGGACTTTTGGCAGAGATGTTGCCAAAGCCTGCGCGGTAGTTGTGCGGCTTGCCGCTTGCTTACCCTGCTCTTGCCGCAGTTGCTGAAAAACAGCCCCCCGGTTGGTTAGTGGCGACCACTGCACGCCTATTTGAAATTGGTAGTTACACTCGGCAAGGGTACGCGCCGCCATAGCCGACAGTTTAAGTATGGCAGGTCCGCTCATGCCCCAATGCGTGATAAGCACTGCGCCGGTAACGCTTAGCTTAGTGCCTAATACCTTTACCATAGCCTCACTTGCGCTAAGCCCTGGCAGTGCTGTAATGGCTTCGTTTGGCATATTGAACGTAAAAAGTGAAGGCACCGGCAAGCTAAATTTATGCCCCAAACCGGTAAAGATGTTATATTGATCGGGTTTGGAGTAGCCTCCGGTAGCTATTAACACTTTATGGGCATGGTAAACCACACCATTAGAAAAGTGTAGCTCAAACGTATTGTCAGGCAATAACTTCATATCCGTTAGCGCATGGTGCAGGAATACTTGGGTGCGGTTGCGGGTCATGCAATTAAGCAATGTATCTATTATGGTTTGTGAGGTGTCTGTAGTAGGAAACATGCGCCCATCGGGTTCTTCTTTAAGGACTACCCCCTCATTTTCAAACCACCGTTGCGTATGTAGCGGTGTAAAACGGTGCATGGTTTTGCGTAACAGCGCAATACCACGTGGATAGGCTTGCAGCAATTCAGGCAAGCCGGTATAGCTGTGCGTTACATTGCAGCGTCCCCCACCTGATACCTTTACCTTTTGCAATAATTTGCCCGTTTTTTCAAACAACACAACCTCCCTGCCCGGCAAAGCAGGAATGTTAGCCGCGGCAAAACAGCCCGCAGCCCCACCTCCAATAATCGCTATTTTTAGCATAATTTCTACAGCCTGCGGTGAATGTGCAGTTTGCTATGTTCATACAGCACAGCACAGTACTACATTTGCTGCTGCAATACTTCGCGTATGCGGTGCTCAACGTCATGCATCAGTTCAGGGTTATCTTTCAAAAACGCCTTAACGTTGTCTTTGCCCTGCCCAATTTTACTTTCGCCATAGCTAAACCAAGAACCGCTTTTTTGCAAAATGCCTAATTCAACACCCATATCTATAATTTCGCCCAACTTGCTGATACCTTCGCCAAACACAAGGTCAAATTCTACTTGGCGGAAAGGCGGAGCTACTTTATTTTTAACTACCTTTACCCTTGTGCGGTTTCCGGTAGCCACTTCTCCGTCTTTTATTTGGCTAATACGGCGAATATCTAAACGAATAGAGGCATAAAATTTAAGCGCATTACCACCGGTTGTAGTTTCAGGATTACCAAACATAACCCCAATTTTTTCGCGAAGCTGGTTGATGAATATACAAATACAGCCGGTACGCGATATGGTAGCCGTTAGCTTACGAAGGGCTTGGCTCATTAAACGAGCTTGCAGTCCCATTTTGCTGTCGCCCATTTCACCTTCTAATTCTCCTTTGGGCACTAAGGCTGCCACAGAGTCTATCACTACCACATCTACCGCTCCCGAAGAAATAAGACGGTCAGCTATTTCTAAGGCTTGTTCGCCATAGTCGGGTTGGGAAATAATAAGGTTGTCCACATCTACGCCTAATTTGGTGGCATAGCTACTGTCAAAGGCATGTTCTGCGTCTATAATGGCGCAAATACCGCCCATTTTTTGCGCTTCTGCTATGGTGTGAATGGCAATGGTGGTTTTACCTGAAGATTCCGGACCAAATACTTCAATTATTCTGCCTCGCGGAAACCCGCCTACGCCTAATGCCACGTCTAACCCCAAAGAACCGGTGCTAATAACGTCAATCGGGTCGCGCCCTTTTTCGCCTAACATCATTACCGACCCCTTGCCATAGTCCTTCTCAATTTTCTCCATTGTGAGCTTGAGCATCTTCACTCTTTCATCTGCCATAGATATAATATTTTAGTAGTTACAGTTCTTTTAGACTGTAAAAGTACCTCTTTTACCGGAACACTACCTAAAATGGTATTGAAAAGATATACACATTTTGCAAGGTCATAATTGCTTAATATTCCTTTCTCATTTGTGCTTTGGGAATATTAAGTTGCTCGCGATATTTGGCAACCGTTCTGCGGGCTATATTATAGCCTTTGGCATTAAGCATCTCGGTAAGTTGGTCATCTAATAACGGTTGGTGCTTGTCTTCGTTTTTTATTATTTCCTCCAAGTACAGCTTTACCTCTCTTGTAGATACCTCTTCGCCTGATTCTAATTGCAGCCCCTCTGAAAAAAAGTATTTGAGACTGAACGTACCATATTCGGTTTGCACATATTTGCTATTTGCCACACGCGAGGTGGTGGAAACGTCCATGCCCGTAGGTTCGGCAATGTCTTTCAATATCATGGGGCGAAGGGTAGAAGGGTCTCCGGTGGTAAAAAACTCTTTTTGAAAATCCACAATGGCTTGCATGGTGTGGAGAAGCGTATGCTGCCTTTGCTTTATGGCATTAATAAACCGCGTTTTTTTGAGGTGCTTTTTCATACGACTGCATTTGCTCTTTGTATGCTTCTGATATGCGCAGTTGCGGGGCATTTTTGGCATTGAGTGTTACTTCAAGTTTGCCATCGTTCTCATATACAAAAAAATCGGGGGTAACGTGTTGCTCTGCCTTATTGACAACAGTATATGCAGCCCCGGGCTTAGGATTTAGCTTAATAATAATTTGTATCACCTGCTTAAAGCTATCTTCATTCAGGTTAAGAATGCGCTTTATTTTGTCATAGTGCTTTTTAATAAAGTCTTCATAGTATTTAGTTAGTATAATGCGTACTTCCTTTAGATAAGGCTGTTGTTTTAATCGCTTTAGCTGTAGTAGTAGGCACTCTTGCAAAGAAGTGGCTGCCACACCCGGCGGGTCAAACCGCTGAATAGCCCCTATCAATGCCTTTACTTCATATTCCTGCACCGGAATACCCTGCCCAAAAGCAAGGTCATCGGCTATGGCTATGGCTTCGCGGCGGAGGTAGCCGTCATCATCAATGCTACCTATTATCTGCATGGCAATGGCGCGGTCTTTATCATTTAATTTTAACAATCCCAACTGTTCCACCAGATATTCCTGCAAATTGCTTTCTACGCTTGCCGTTTGAAACGACTTGTCATGGTCATTGTTGTAGCCGTCATTACCATCATAATCGCTACCGTCTTTGTCATGCTTCATGTACTCTTCAATATCAATACGGTCTGCGCCATCATCTGTCAGGGCTTCTGTATCTTCATACTCTTCTTCGCCCCTATCGTTATCTTCATATTCATTTTTATCATCAAGTTGATAGGGGTCGTCATTGGCAAATTCGGTGTCAATTTCTAAAGTAGGATTGTCTTCCAACTCGGCTTCTATACGTTCTTCCAAGTCAACGGTGGCTATTTGAAGTAGCTTTAAGAGTTGAATTTGCTGGGGGGTTATTTGCTGTAATTGCTTTTGTTTTATGGTTTGTTTTAACATATTGCTTGTGTATCCTTGAAAAGAATGCCTAAAAAGGCAAAAATACCTAATAGATACCCAAAAATAATATTTTTTCTGAAATATAACACCTTTGGCACGATTTATGCTGCAAATAAAATAAAGACAGTACCTATAGCATTACCGCCAAACGCACTATTATTAACACTAAAAAAGAACAATTTATGAAACAGAAGCGTTCTATCACAAACAATGTAAAAAATCTTCTTAAAGAGAAGTTTATTATAGCTGTTCCTAAACTATCAGGCTCTACGCGCCTGCAAGAAGACCTGCATTTTGAAAATAACGACCTGAATATGGTGTTGTTTTATGTAGAAAAGCTATTTCACATTAACATAGAGCAAAGCGAAGAAAGCTCTATTAAAAGCGTGAGCGACATTAGCCGGATAGTGAACAAAAAGCTCCCCCAATATGCCACGGCTTAAAAAGCATGGAACAAAAGAATAATTTTTGCTTTTGTTTCAGTTCTGCATATTACTTTTGGGTTCTAAAATATAGAAACTGCTTATGCAATCTTGGAAAGAATATCAGGAAAGTAATAAAGAACGCTTTTTAGACGAATTGTTGGCATTGTTACGCATACCCTCGGTAAGCGCAGACAGCAATTACAAAGCCGATGTTGCCCGCTGTGCCGAAGCGGTAAAGCAATATATGCTGGAAGCGGGTTGTACCCAAGCTGAGGTTTGTCCCACTGCGGGACATCCTATAGTGTTAGGGCAAAAAATAATTGACCCTGCCCTGCCTACGGTGCTGGTTTACGGGCACTATGATGTGCAACCCGCCGACCCCATAGCCCTATGGCATAGCGGTCCGTTTGAGCCCGTGATAAAAGACGGTAAAATATATGCCCGCGGCGCATGTGATGACAAAGGGCAAATGTTTATGCACCTTAAAGCACTTGAGGTGATGGCTAAAACCAATTCCTTGCCTTGCAATGTTAAAATAATGATAGAAGGTGAAGAAGAAGTTGGCTCTATTAATTTGGGCAAATTCCTTAGCGATAACAAAGAACGCTTAGCTGCCGATATTGTGTTGGTGTCGGATACAAGCATGATTAGCATGGAGCACCCTTCATTGGAAAGCGGGCTTAGAGGTTTAGCCTATATGGAGGTGGAACTTGCGGGACCGAATAGAGACCTTCACAGTGGGGTTTACGGTGGTGCTGTAGCCAATCCTGTGAATATGCTGTGCAAAATGATAGCCTCTTTGCATGACGAAAACAACCGCATAACCATAACCGGTTTTTATGATAATGTACAAAACTTATCTGCCGAAGAAAG
>RGMU01000116.1 GCA_010021705.1 Chitinophagia bacterium
TATCCCCATGTTTCGCGTTGTGGTTTGTATATTGTTGCAGTTGATGTGTGCGGGGGCATTATGGGCGCAAACCAACAGCCACGTTACCATACATGCCGACCCACGGCTCAATGTATTGGTAAACAAAAGTAAAAAAACGGAGCATTCCGCTACCCGGCACAAATCTACCATTGCTCATGCTATAGGCACATCTTCAAGTGCGCAACCGGAGGCGCAAGCTACACCCTCTTCCGGCACTACCACTTTAAGCTATTATAGAGAGCCTAAGCGAGGCAAATATAAAGGCAAGGGGTTTAAGGTGCAAATCTATTCCGGCAACAACAAAGAAAAGGCAATACAAATTATGAGCGATTTTTTAAGACGCTACCCTCGCGGACAGTGCTATCTTTCGTTTTTAATGCCTGATTATAGGGTGCGCGTGGGTAACTACCGCTACCGGGAAGACGCTGCCGGCATGTACCGCGAAATGAACGGCATTTATGAGCTTTGCATGATAGTGCCCGATAATGTTGAAATAAAATGATAAAATATTTTTCAATTATTTAGGCGAATATTGTTGCACATATCAAACAAACCACCATGCAAAAGAACATTTGTTTAACCACGCTTTTTTTCGCATTAATGCTGTTTTCGCAAAGCGATATTTCTGCAAAGGAGAGACCCATAGTGCCACCACCGCCATTGCCTAAATATAAATACTCTTTAACGCTATTCAAATACAATATCTCATTTACAAATACTTTTTATGATACTTATGTAGATGGTTCAGATGCTATCTGTAATGGTGTTCTTTTAAACAGAACCGTATATAAGCATTGGGGTATTTCTGTTGGTTATCAGGCACCAGTATCATTTGCCTATATCTTAAATAATAGGCTTAAAGATAGCAAAAGTATTATCTCCAGTTCTTGCCCTAATTGTGATACCGGTACTTATATTAAGAGGTTTATATATGCAGACGAAGGCGATTATAAGGAGTTTTTGGCAGCCATTTCCTATAGCGGACATTTTGGCGGGCATCATTATTTTGCACTACAGTCCGGTATTATTCTGCAAAACTATCATTTTCTTGTTCATGATTCTTCTGTTGTCAACGCTTCTACTGAGACCCTAACCCGCTACCAACATGTAGAACTTTACCGTAATTGGAACTTTATGAGCCAAGCGAGCTATGAGTATCAATTTCTTAAAAACCATGTAGGCATTGGCATAGATATAAGATACCGTAAATGGTTAGAGTATAAGCCCGGTAATGCAGTTTATGGGGGGATACGCTTTTCTTACCATTTTTTGTAGTAGCTGCCATAAAAGCTATTATGCCAATATTATGTACATTTGCTATCAATGCGCCTTAAAATATAAAACGAATGACCATACAAACCTTACTTATTCAGGTGAATAATGCAAAAGCAATAGGGCTATTGCGCGAATTAGAGCAATTAGATTTAATAAAGGTATTAGATAACCCTACTACACCATCACCCCAATTATTAAAACCCTCTCAAAAATATAGGGGTATATTAAGCAAAGAAGAAGCAGAAAGCCTACGCAGTCATATAAATAAAGTCCGCAGCGAATGGGATACTATTTGATAGACACTAATACTATATCAGATTATCTTGCCGGAGATTTACCGCCCGCAGGAATGTTGTTTATGGATAAAGTTATTGATGATATGCCAATTATTTCAGTGATAACAAAAATAGAACTCCTTTGCTGGAATTGCGGAATAAAAATGGAGCAATTAGTGGCAGAATTTATTAATGAATGCACTGTAATCAATATAAATGACGATGTTATTTTTCATTGTGCGTCAATTCGGAAACAAAATAAAACAAAACTACCCGATGCCATTATTGCAGCAACTGCAAAGCAATATAATTATACGCTGATTACGAATAATGAAAAAGATTTTATAGCTATTGAAGGTGTAATAACTAAGAACCCCTTGACGATATAAAAATAAACCAGCTTAATGCAAACATTTTGGACTTACCCTAAATAGTATTCGAAAGGCTTGCAATAACCGTTGCAAATTATCAAAACAAAAAGGGCTACCTAAGCCGGCAACCCTTTTTCATTAAAGCGATTTATTGAAATATATCTAACTGCATCTTTCGCATACCCACTTGGCTACGGCAGGGGCTAATTCTTTTTGAGAACGCCCACCTACAAACACACCT
Source organism: Chitinophagia bacterium (assembly GCA_010021705.1). GTDB lineage: Bacteria > Bacteroidota > Bacteroidia > Chitinophagales > Chitinophagaceae > RGMU01. The sequence goes on from RGMU01000116.1 coordinate 2,184, forward strand.
ATGTGCCCACCCGGAAACGGATATTCGCGCTTGTCGGTGCTACCTATAAGGCTCATCACATTTATGGTGCTTTCGTTGGGTATAATGGTGTCATCGGTGGCATATACGTTAAGGAATGGCATAGTGGCATTTTTAAGGTCAACTGTTCTGCCGCCTAATTCAAATGTGCCTTGTACCAGCTTATTGTCTCTGAATAGGTCTTTAATGTATTTGCGATACATTTCGCCGGGAATGGCAGGCAGGTCGCTTTTCCACTTTTCCATGCGTAGAAAGTTAAGCAACTTGTCTTTGTCTTCCAAAGAGTCCATTACGCCTAAATATTTGCTAACGTTCATGCTTGGCTTTAACATGCCAAATGCTCCGTCTATCAGTTCACCGGGAACTGTACCTACGGCATCTACCATTGCATCAACGTCTATATATTTAGTCCATTTATAGAGCATGCATTTGGTGGTAGAAAAGTCATAAGGTGCTACATAAGTAGTAAGCGATTGTAGCTTATGCGGGTAAAGGGCAGCATATATCATAGAGAAAGTACCACCTTGGCAAATGCCCATTTTGTGGATTTTAGCCACTTTATGGCGTTTGCGCAAAAAGTCAACCGCATCGTTCATGTAGCCGTCAATGTAGTCTTCCATAGTCAAATAGCGGTCAGCACGGTTGTGGTAGCCCCAGTCCATGATATACACGTCTAAGCCTTCGTCCACTAACTTTTTCATTAAGCTGCGGTCGCTTTGCAGGTCAAGCACATCGTGGCGGTTTAGCATGGCAAAAGATACCAATACGGGAGTAGCACACTTGGGCGGTGTGTTGCGCGTATAGTGGTACATTTTAATTTTGTCGGAACTCCATACCAATTCTTTAGGGGTGGTGCCCACTTCTACCTGCTCAATGGATTGCAGGGTTTGATAACCGGCAGCTAATTTTTGGCTTGTACTTAAAAACTCTTCTGCTATTTGGTTAGCGTTAAACATCATAAATGCAAAATTTATTATTTTGGGTGCAAAGGTAGCCGTTATTAGGCTAACTGCGTGTTAATTATCTTTAAATCGCGCTAAAAAGGCTTGGAAAAATCTATGATAGTATTGGGTTTATTCACAACATCAGTGCTAAAAAGCATACATTTGTTGCCTATATTTGCCCTTATGTATCGTATTACGGCTATAGCACTGCTACTATTTATCGGAATGGCTTTTCAAGCTCCCGCACAAACGGCGGGTAAATGGAGCTTGCAGCAGTGCATTGGCTATGCCATAGCCCACAATATTTCTATTAAACAAGACTCGCTTAATGCGCGCTTGGCAGCTTACAATGTAGAGCAAAGCCGCTATAATCTGCTGCCCAATGCCAGCTTTAACGGCACTTTAGGGCGCAGTCTTGGGCGCAGTATTAACCCCACCACCAACCAATTTCAAACCGAAGGCTACAGCTATATCAGCCCTTCGCTTAGCTCCAATGTGGTGCTGTATAACGGAGGACAAAACACCAAAACCATCAGCAAAAACAAATATAGCCTGCAAGCCTCCCTTGCCGACCTTAGCCAACTGAAAGACGATATTTCGCTCAATGTGGCAAACAGCTTTTTGAGCGTTCTTTTGGCACAAGAGCAAGTTAAAATAAGTGCCAATCAAGTAGAACTTTCCGAAGCGCAGTTGAAACAAACCGTAGCCTATTCCCGCGCAGGCAGAGTGCCGGAACTTAATGTAGCACAGTTAGAGTCGCAAGTAGCGTCTGACAGTGCCAATCTTATTAATGCCATTGCTACCTATAATACTACCCTCCTTGACCTTAAAGCCCTCTTAAACTTAGATTTCTCTGTCCCTTTTGCCATAGAAGTGCCCAATGTAGCAGTTAACGATGTAACTGCCATTGCCCAAATATTACCGGAAGATATTTATGAAAAAGCCAAAAACCACTTTGGTGCCATAAAATCGGGTCATCTTAAAGTACTTGCCGCTTCAAAAGGATTAGATATTGCAAAAGGAGGGCTATATCCGCAGCTAACATTAGGCTATAGCTTAGGTACAAACTACTCGTCTAACTATCAGTCCGTTAACCGCTATATAGACACTGTATTGCCCAACGGCAGCTACACCTTAGACAGCAAAAACACCCCCCAATACGTTTACGAACCTTATAGGATACCCATATTAGAAAAAACAAAATTAGGCTCACAGTTTGAAAACAACTTTAGGCATGGATTTTCTTTTAATCTTAACATTCCAATATTCAATGGTTTGCAGCAGCAATATGCCATTAAACAAGCTGCCATCAACTTAGAAAGCCAAAGGTTAAATGAATTTAACACTGAGCTAACGCTAAAGCAAAATATATATAAAGCCCACAGCAACGCCACCAATGCCATACAAAAATACAATGCAGCCAAACGCTCAAGCGAAGCTGCAGAACGCGCACTTGACTTTGCCAAAAAACGCTATGAATTGGGGCTTTTGGGCACGGTTGACCTGTTAGTTACCCAGAACACAGCCTACACAGCAAACGTTAACCTTTTGATAGCCAAATATGAACTAATTTTTAAGCTAAAAGTAATAGACTACTACTTGGGCAACGAGATTAAACTGTAATGGGTTAAGTTACGTATTCTGCGCATGGTAAACAAGTAACATAGGTAAACACTCTATGCGGTAAGTACATCACGCTATGCTACTTATTTCCTCTTCGCTAAGCCTCGTTAATGCTATAATATCCTCTATTGCCACGCCCATAGCTTTACAATTCTTAGCCATAGTAAGCATGGCTTCTTTAGCACCTTCCGCCTTGCCCTTTTCCATTCCTATTTTCTCCCCCTCCTGCAAGCCTTCTGCTTTGCCCTTCTCTATGCCTATTTTCTCTCCCTTCACCAAGCCTTCGTTGTAATATGTAGCGTCCCTCAGCTTCTCTTCCACCACTTGCTTTATGTAGGCATCGTGTCCGGCTTTGTATTCGGCTTGGGCTAATATTTCATGCACCTTATCACGCGCATCTACCACCTCCGGCAGCACATTGGGCTTGTCCTGCGGCACATCGTCATACTTTAACAAATATAGCCATTGGTCTTTTAAGTCCTCCCATTTGTTAATGTAATTGCCTAACGAAAACAAATAAAAAGTAGGGCATATATCGCTAAACTTCTTTGCGCCCGTTTTATCACTTTCTGTTTTCGGTAGTTCCAACTCTTCACCGGTATGCGTACCCACCAACTTAGTTTCACCTACAAACGAATATTCGTCAGTGTCATCAATGGTGTAATAAAAAAATGTTATAGATATAATTTTTTTAATTTCGTCATACTGCTGCCCGCGCCCAATGCTGTCGGTGAGTAGATTTGCGGCATAGTATGCCATGCGGTGCATGTTCCAATATTTATA
>RGMU01000117.1 GCA_010021705.1 Chitinophagia bacterium
TTTCGGTGAACTGTATTTTTTTGTTTGCTATAAGATTTAGACAATATTCCCAGTTTACTTCTGCATAAAAAACATCTTGTTTAATATCTAATTGCTTGCATAGCTTGGCAGGCACCGGATATATTCGCGCGAGGGTTGTATGGGCTGTTGTAGCCGTTATCAAAGGTTCGTTATCTTGATATACATGGTTGTATTCAATAGCCGTAATGCCTAAATAAGCTGTTATATTATTGACCAATCCTTTTAAGAAATGTAAGGATGTCTTCACTTCTTTTTGATTCCACTGTGCCTGCTGTATATGCCCGGTTGCCCATATTCCTAATTGGCGGTGCTGGGTGTAGGCTTCGCCTTGTTTTTGGTAAACGTTACCAAATTCAAACAATACCAAATTACTATTTTTTCTGTTAATATTGTAGGCTAAAACCTCTGTTCCGCTTGGCATAAGTGAGGTGCGCATGGAATTAAGCTCGGTAGTGAGGCTATTCAGCAGATTTACGGCTGTTTCAGGGTTGGTAAGGTGGCTGTTGGTAATGGAGTTGGTCATAATTTCCATAGCCCCTGCACCGGACAATAATCTTCTGATGCGTTGCTCTTGCCGGTAGCTGTTATTAGCGGGTTGGGCAGCGGGTAGGTTATAGCTAAGCCTGCCGGGTATGGGGATATTGTCTAATCCGTCAATACGTATAATTTCCTCTACAATATCCTGCGGGTGTAAAAAATCGTTAAACCTTGCGGGCACAGCTACCGAAAAGTTATCCACATCTGTTGGCGTACAGGTAAAGCCTAAGCTATTCATTATGGTATCAACTGCTTCTTTAGGATATAACTTTCCTGCCAAATTATTGATAAAAGAATAACTTGTCTCAATTATCGGTGGCGTGTAAGGTGCGGTATAATGGTCGGTAGCTACGCCTATAACCGCCTGTGGATAGCATTGTTGTATTAAATACACAGCGCGTTGCAACGCCATATAGGTTTGTTCTACGTCCACCCCTTTTTCAAACCGCTGTGCGGCATCGGTGCGCAAACTTAACCGCCTTGAAGTGGCACGGATAGACAAAGGCGAAAAATGGGCACTCTCCAAAAATATGGAGGTAGTGGTACTACTAACCGAACTACCCTTGCCCCCCATTACACCCGCTATGCCCACCGGCTTGTTATCACCGTCTGCAATCATAAGGTCTGTTGGGTGAAGCGAATAGGTTTTACCGTCTAAAGCCATAAATTGGGCATCCGTGCCCGCGTAGCGAACACTCATGGTAGTGTTGTTTAGGGTATTGGCATCGTAAGCATGTAAGGGCTGCCCCAATTCGTGCATCACATAATTAGTAATATCCACAATTGCATTAATGCTTCTTATACCCAATGTGGCTAATATTTGTTTTAGCCATTCCGGCGATTCGCCTGCGGCTATATTATCTATTTTTATGCCGCAAAAGCGGGCGCATTCCGGCACACTTTCATGCCCAAACGAAGGTTGGCTATTGGTTACATCAGCTTTGTACGTTGGCGGTATTATGGCTTTATAAGAGTTTCCGTTGCTACGGTGATGATTAAGGTACGTGCACGCGTCTATTACCGTGCCTAAATGGCTGTTGGCATCGCCTCGGTTGGGGGTTAGCCCAATGGTAATGGCAGTGTCTTCAGCCGAAGCGGCAATATATTTGGCTACGGGTTGTCCAATGGTAGCGGTTGCATCCAATACCATAATGCCGTCATGGTTAGTGCCTAAGCCTATTTCGTCTTCCGCGCATAGCATACCATTGCTTTCCGCACCCCTTATTTTTGCTTTTTTTATCGTGAACGGCTCCCCACCGGTGGGGTGTAAAGTTGTGCCCACCGTTGCCACTACCACCTTTTGCCCTACTGCCACATTGGCAGCACCGCACACTATTTGCAGCGGTGCATCTTCACCGTTCACCTTTACTTGCGTTATCTTTAGCTTATCGGCATTAGGGTGTTGTTCGCAGGCTATCACTTCGCCTACCACCAAGCCGTCAAAATTACCGTTTGTACTTGCTACCGTTTCTGCAATTTCCACCTCTAAGCCAATAGACGTGAGTATGGTGCATAAATCCGGTAATGGTAAAGACAGTGGCAGGCATTGCGATAGCAACTTATAAGAAAGAATCATTTTATTGTATGTTTACACAAAATAGCCCCCAAAGGTAAGCAACGTTAACGGAATAAGTGCCTGTAAGCCGGTTTAGGGTTAAAATAATTATTCACGTATTGCCATGAAAAGCCGGCATAAAGGAGCATTTTTTTGCAGACTATGGAAAATATTATTTGTTTAGCTAACTTTGGGCAATGAAAAAGAAGATAACCATTCTTATTGCCTTTGTTTTGATCGCTTGTTTTATGGTAAGCTGTAAAAGCCGCTACCGTACCAACTGGAGAAAACCCCGCTTTAATATCCACAGCCACAGGGGGCATGGGCAATATTGGTATTAGCATTCAACTAAAATTGGCAATAGTTTATCGCCAAGCATAATGCTTGTGGCGCGCCCGGTACGTTAATGAATACAGTTTATATAGGTTTAGGCGGAAACGTAGGCAATCGTTTGGCTTATTTGCAGAGGGCACAAGAGGCTATTGCCGGTACAGTGGGTAACATAATTTTAGCTTCTTCTTTGTATGAAACTAAGGCATGGGGAGTAGAAAATCAGCCCGATTTTTTGAACCAAGTAATTGCTGTTACAACGCCGCTAAGTGCCCACGAGGTGTTTTCTTGTTTAATGGCTATTGAAATGAAATTAGGCAGGGTGCGCTCCGAAAAGTGGGGTATGCGCACCATAGATTTAGACTTACTTTTATTTAATAGCGATATAATAGAAACTGAAGCCCTATCTGTTCCACACCCTCGCCTACCCTTGAGGCGGTTTGTATTAGTGCCATTAGCGGAAGTAGCACCCGGCTATATACACCCTCTTACAGGAAAAACCATAGCTAAATTATTAGAAGAATGCGCTGATAGCTTAGACGTGCTACCCTTTACATTACCATGCCCGCAATAGTAGCCGACAAATAGGAAGCTAATGTACCGCATAACAGTGCCTTCATGCCAAGCTCTGCTAAGTCTTTTCTGCGTTCAGGGGCTAATTCACCAATTCCTCCTATTTGCATACCAACGCTGCTAAAGTTAGCAAAACCACATACGGCAAAGGTAACAATGGTTAGTCCTTTTTCCGTGATAACGGGCACTTTATGCCCGGTGAGGTTTTTATAGGCATAAAATTCGTTTACGGTAAGTTTTTGCCCCAATAGGGTTGCCACACTGCCTAAATCTTTATCGGGAACACCCATTAGCCATGCCAGCGGATAGAAAAGTTTACCAAATATAAAATCTAACGTTAGGTTATGGTTGATGTGAATCAGCAAATAGTTAATCAATGCCATTAAGGCAATAAAGCCCATAAGCATAGCCATAACGTTCATGGCTATCTTAAAACCATCGGCTGCACCATGAGAAATGGCATCTACAATGTTGGTATAGGTAGTCTTAAATTTAAGGCTTACGTTGCCCATAGTGTCTGACTGTTCGGTTTCCGGATACACTATTTTAGATATAACCAATGCACCCGGAGCTGCCATCATACTGGCTGCTATCAAATAGTCTGCCTTTACGCCCATTTGCACATATACTATCAATATGCCTCCGGCTATGCAAGCCAAGCTACCGGTCATGGAGGCGAGTAATTCGCTGCGGGTCATGGTGGGTAAATAGGCTCTAATCAGCACCTGCGCTTCCACCTGCCCCACAAAAGCACTCGCCACATTGCTAAGTGCTTCGGCACCGCTTACCCGCATTATAAAGTTCATGCCCTTTGCCACTATGCCCACAATGCGCTGCATAATGCCGTAATAGTAGAATATGGCTACTATTATGCACACTAATATAATGGTAGCCGTAATGTTAAAGGCAAATACAAATGCCGGCACGGTACCATAGCCCACTATTTTGCCGTCTGCGGGTTGGGTAACGCCTATACCTCCATACACAAAGGCTGCGCCCTGCTGTGCAAAGCTCTCCAACTTTTGCATACCTTTACCCAATACTTGGAAAAAATTTTTAACGGCAGGCACTTTTAGCACCAATAATGCTATACAGGTTTGCAAAGCCAATCCGCTTAGTACTAAACGGTAGTTTATCTTTTTTTTATTATTGGAAATAGCATAAGACAAACCAAGAATAAACAGTATGATTTTTCTTCTAAAAATATTCCTGATAAGAATAGGCAAAATAGTGGCAACACGGGGCTTGCAGGGGCACGTAATTTTAAGGCATATTATTGGCGACTCAAAGTGGCTAAAAAAGGGAGATGCACTGCTGTTAGAAATGCAGAAAAACAGCTATGTACCCTACTTTATTGAAGATGCCAAGCCCGTTAATGCCGAAGAATATCAACTGCACGTAGAAGGCGTGCACACTGTAGAAGCCTCCAAAACCTTAGTTACCAAGCAGGTGTATATTGAGCCTTCGCTTATTGAAAAATATGCTGCTAAACTGCCCTTGCTGTGGATAGGCTATAAGCTAACCGATGTGCACAAAGGGGCAATAGGTACAATAGATGATGTGCTGCAAGGGTCGCACCAATGGTTAGGCAAATTGCAATATGATTCAAAAGAAGTGTTAATACCCTTAGTGAGTGATTTTATCCGTCAGATAAATGTAAAGTCCAAGTTTATTGTAGTAGAATTGCCGGAAGGTTTATTGGAGGTTTATACAAATTAAGGTTATGTATATTGATATAATAAGTGCCGTACCGGATTTGTTGCACAGCCCATTTGAGCACTCTATAATGAAGCGTGCTAAAGAAAAGCAACTGTTAACGGTAGAAGTGCATAATTTACGGCAATTTACCCCCTACAAGCAGGGTCAGATAGATGATTATCAGTTTGGCGGTGGTGCCGGCATGGTAATGATGCCCGAACCGCTTGCCATAGCCATTGAAACGCTGCAAAAAACCAAGCAATATGACGAGATTATATATATGACCCCCGATGGCAAATCTTTTAATCAAAAAACGGCAAACAGATTATCATTATACCAAAATTTGTTGATAATATGCGGGCATTATAAAGGTATAGATGAGCGCATACGGGAGCAATTTGTTACTATGGAGCTATCTATAGGCGATTATGTGCTTAGCGGTGGCGAGCTTGCAGCAGCCGTTGTGGTGGATGCCATTGGCAGGCTAATACCGGGTGTGTTGAATGACGAAACTTCAGCTTTGTTTGACTCGTTTCAAGACAGTATGCTTGCCCCACCGGTATATACCCGCCCGGCAGATTTTAGGGGGTCAAAAGTGCCGGAAGTGCTTCTTTGTGGCGACCCTAAAAAAATAGCGGAGTGGCGGCACAACGAAAGTATAAGAAGAACAGAAGAACGCCGCCCTGATTTACTGTAATTCACTATCTTTAGCGCAT
>RGMU01000118.1 GCA_010021705.1 Chitinophagia bacterium
TCTGCCGGCGATATATTAGCCCATAAGCCAAAGTCAACCGGACTATTGGTGCGCACCATCCACCGTAAAAACATGTTCATGCGCTTGCAAGCCCCTTCGCTATATGGGTTGGCTACGTGGCGGTAGGTATTGCTACCCATGGGCAAGGAATCAAAAAAGTAGCCGTGAAAAACCCTTAAACGGTTAGCCGTGGGGTGAGGGTCATATTGTTTGGGGATGCAAAAGGCGGTTTCTAAGGTAGGGCTGGTGCGGTAATGCTTTTTTAGCATTAGCAAAAAGTTGTGTAAATCTTCGGTATTAAAGGTGCGGTGTACAAAATGGTCAATTTTTTTAATATCCTTTGCTTTGCATTGCGTAATAAATTGATAGGGGCTATTGTCCAAAATTTCCATTAACCGTAGTGCACTTTTCAAAATAAGCGGTCGCCTACCCCAAGAAAGTATAGCGGTTAAAAAGGCTGCTATTTCTATATCTTGCCTTAGCGAAAAGCGGTGGGGAATGCTTACCGGGTCTTCGCCAATAAACTCACGACTGTGAAACTGATGTGCCTTAGCGTCTAAAAACGGCTTTAACCTTAATATATGCTGCTCTAATGCGGGGTCTATCATGGGGATTATGGAGTTTACTCAACCATATTTGCCTGATTTTCTACGATTGTCTTCCCGGCACAGCATTCAGAAATCCGGTCAATGCGTAGGCTTAGGGGTGTTGTTATGGCTTAAATATAGGGAAAAATAGGGAAATGAGGGTGTTAAAGTTTGATGAGTTGGGTAGTTTTTGGTAAAATATCAAACTTCAATGGTAAGGAATGTTAATAGCATAGACGTGTTATTAAATTATTCTAACTTCGCGTTTAAATAATCGTAATCCATAACATGGCACAATTTTTTAATACACCTGGTACCGCAGGCGAGATAGTAAAATTAATTCAGAGTAGCGACGATAAACTAATTTTAATATCCCCGTATATAAAATTTGACAAAAAATATGATGACCTACTTCGCAATAGAGATGATAGAAAGTTATCTACTACAATAATTTATGGAAAAGAACAAGAACTTCAAGATTCTGTTACTAATCTTATTCAAAATACAAAATATATAGACATTAAATTTTACAAGGATTTACATGCAAAATGCTACGCGAACTCATCTAAAATAATAATAACGTCTCTTAATCTGTATGATTTTTCTATATAAAACAACGAAGAAATGGGTATTCTATTAGAAAAAGATACTGATATACCTGCTTTTAAGGAAGCCAGTAGTGCTATAGATTACATTGTTAAACAATCAAAGGAAATAAAAATCAGTAGAAACAAAATATTGAATGCAGTTACCAACTTTATAGGAGACTTGACTAAATCCCAACCACCTCTTGGTTATTGTATTCGTACAAAAACTCCCATACCATTTAACACGAAAATGCCCTATTCTCCTGAAGCATACAGTTCTTGGAAAAAGTATAATAATCCCGACTTTCAAGAAAAGTATTGCCATTTCTCCGGAGAACCTTCTTACGGTGCTACTACGTATAACAAGCCTATATTGTCAAAAAATTGGAAGGAGGCGAGTCAAGTGCATAGTTTGTGATTTCTAAACGTTCTTAGTATATTAGGTTTACACATAGTAGCACCCCCCACAGTAGCATAGTGCATTTCTATTTGCTTTTCCTTTTGAAAGATGAGTATATATTACTGTAATAATTTTTGCTCGTTCTATTTATTTTTTTAATAGTGGTATTACTATCGGTTAAAAGTAGTACTTTTACTGCCACAAAGTAAATATGGCAAAAGTAACCTTCAATAATAAGAACGCTGTTTTTTTTCAGGCACTTAAAGCCGATGTAGAAGCCTACTTTAAAACCAATGGCATAAAAAAAACGGGTAATATTAAGTTATATGCTAAGAGTGTGGTGCTATTGTTGTTGGCAATAGGGCTATATGTAGGTTTGTTAATAATGCCTGCCGGCTTTTTTCCCGGAGTGCCTATGGCGTTGCTGTTAGGCTTTACGCTTGCGGGCATAGGTTTTAACATTATGCACGATGCCTGCCATGGCAGCTACAGCAGCAAAGGCTGGGTGAACAATTTGCTGGGGCTAACGCTCAATGCATTAGGCGGTAATGCCTTTATTTGGAAGCAAAAGCACAACATTATACACCACACCTATACCAATGTAGATGGCATAGACGATGACATAGCCAAAAGCCCCCTTTTGCGCCAATGCCATACGCAAGCATGGAAGCCTATGCACAAAGCGCAGCATATTTATATATGGGTGGTGTATGCGCTTAGCTCGTTTTTATGGGTATTTTTGATGGACCCTATTAAATATTTCCAAAAAAAGATATATACCACCGAGTTGTCTAACATGAACGCCACCGAGCATATTATTTTTTGGCTAACGAAGGTGCTTTATATAGTGTTTTATGTGGCAATACCCGTAATGGTAGTAGGCTGGCAGGCATGGGCAGTGGGCTTTGCTTGCATGCATGTGGCTATGGGCTTAGCTTTGTCAGTGGTGTTTCAGCTGGCACATGTGGTAGAAGAAACAGAGTTTGTGCCGGTAGCTCAAAATCACTTATTAATAGAAAACGAATGGGCAGTGCACCAAATAAAAACTACTGCCAACTTTTCTATGCACAGCAAGTTTATATCATGGTATGTAGGCGGGCTTAATTTTCAAATAGAGCACCATTTGTTTTCAAAAATAAGCCATGTTCATTACCCTGCGCTAAGCAAGCTGGTGCAGGCTCGTTGTAAAGAATTTGGCATAGCCTACCATGCCATGCCTACCATTGCATCGGCAATAAGTTCTCATTATAAGTTTATGAAAGAATTGGGCATTAAGCCTGATGCTAATCAGCTGATAGTGGACAAAGGCACTATTTTGCAAGGTTCACTTGCTGCCTAATATTGGTATTACACTTTAATATACAAATATACTATGCGTCCGGAAAGCTTGATGATGAGCTACGGCTATATGCCGGAGTGGTCGGAGGGGGCAATTAAAAGCCCTATTTTTCAAACATCTACCTTTGTGTTCAAAACGGCAGAAGAAGGCAAAGCCTTTTTTGAAGTGGCTTATGGGCTTAGACCTTCAGCCGAAGGCGAAAAACAAGGGTTAATTTATAGCCGCATTAACAATCCGGATTTAGAAATATTGGAAAACCGCCTCACCCTGTGGGATGAGGCAGAAGATTGCGCGGTATTTGTTAGCGGTATGGCAGCCGTTACCACCACATTGCTTGAGTTTGTGCCTCCGGGGCATTTGCTGCTAACGAGCACCCCGCTATACGGTGGTAGCGACCATTTTATTAAGAAAATTTTACCTAAATATAACATACAGGTAGTGTGTTATCAGGTGAATGATACACCAGAGCAAATAATAGCATTGGTGGAGGCAACCGGCATGGCAGACAAACTTGCCTTAGTGTATATAGAAACGCCTGCCAACCCTACCAACGACCTTATAGACATAGCGGCAGGCAAAGCTGTGGCACAGCATTTTTCTACTCCGGACAGGCAAGTGTTGGTGGCGGTGGACAATACTTATATGGGTCCGGTATGGCAGCACCCCATAAAACACGGAGCCGACCTTGTGCTTTATTCTGCTACCAAATATATAGGCGGGCATAGCGATGTGATAGCCGGAGCGTGCTTAGGTAGTTTTGAACTGATAAAGCGCGTGAAAGGGTTGCGCACCTTTTTGGGGAATATGGCAGGACCATGGGCTGCATGGCTATTAATGCGCAGCCTAGAAACACTAAAGGTGCGCATGGACCAGCAGGCACAGAATGCAGCCAAAGTGGCAGAATTTCTCAACCATAGTCCGTTTGTAGAAAAGGTGTATTACTTAGGCAACCTTACCCCGGCACACGGCATTAAATATGAACTAAGGCAAAGGCAGTGCACCAGCAATGGTGCCATGATTGCGTTTGACATTAAGGGCAACGAACAGCAGGCGTTCCGCTTTTTAAATGCGCTAAAGCTCATAAAATTAGCCGTTAGCTTAGGTAGTACGGAAAGCCTTGCCGAACACCCCGCCACCATGACCCATGCAGACGTGGACCCGGCAGACAAAGCCAAGCTACACATCACGGAAAAGCTAATAAGGCTATCGGTAGGGGTGGAGCACTACGAAGACATTATAGCCGATATAGCGCAAGCGTTTGAGCATATTTAAGCATAATAAGCATAAGCAGCCACTTGGGCTATTAAGCCTACTATAACACCAAGCACCAATTCGCTTTTGGTGTGCGCACCCAATAAATAGCGGGACAACGCTACTACGCCTAATATAACCACAGCTACGGCAACGGGTAATAGCGCGCTTTGGTGCAGTGCCACTTCTGCAATGGCAAATACACCTACTATGCCGCCCCAGCCGGTGGTGTGCATACTTACTTTGGTAAAAATATTAAGCAAAAACAAGGCTGCAATAGCCCAAAAATTACCTAAATATACAGCCTTAAACAACACCGGCACGGTAATTTTGGGTATATGGTTAAACACATGCCCCAACCAAAAGTAGAATATCATAATAGCCATAAGGGGTATTATGCGTTCTTTAGAGTCGTTAAGTTTTAGGGAGGTGATAAAGCCTAACCCTTTCATGAGCAATATGCTAACAATAGGAAAAAAGATAGCCGTTATAATGATGTTAATGTAAAAATAGCCTATATCTTTTGCACTTATACCCGCAAACATGGCAGGGAACAGGTATATTATGGCATAGCCCATTAGCAAGGGCAACCACAGCGGATGGCAGATATAGGTAATAATGTTGCTAAATAGGCGCACAGCCTTAGAACGTGCCGGTAAAGCGTTAGTGGTAGCTGTGGCTGTAGTTGAAGGAACGGACATTAATAGTTGGGAGCTAAAGCAAGTGCAAATTAACAACGTAATTCAGTATAATTGTAATATCTACTCAATATACGTCATTTTGCTGTAGATTAGGGTTGTTGAAAATTATTCCATGCCCCTTATTTCCTCTTCACTAAGCCTCAATTTAGCCATTATGGTTGCTTTATCAATACCTACATCTAACATAATTTTTGCGGAGGCTAATTTGGCTTTATATTCTCCTATCTTCTCACCCTCTTGCAAGCCTTCTGCCTTGCCCTTCTCTATTCCCTCCTGCAAGCCTTCTGCCTTGCCTTCCGCTTTACCTTCTTCTCGTCCTTTTGCTAACCCCTTCTCCGTAGCCTCGTTAAGGGCTGTGGTCATCACGCTATAAGCGTCCCAATACGCCTTTTGGCTGTCAAAATACTCTGCTTGCTCGGCTTTGCTGTATGCCAATACTTGTGCCGTATGCACCGCATCTTCAAACACTATATCGTTCTTAAACAACTGCGGTATTTGAACGTCAAAAGATTCTAAATTATTTATAAAGTAAAACCAC
>RGMU01000119.1 GCA_010021705.1 Chitinophagia bacterium
AGCAGGCAAGTCATCGCCATCATCACCTCCGGGTATATTGCCATTACCGGCAATAGTAGTGATGTCTCCATTTGTAGCAACCATCCGTATGCAGTTATTTTTACTATCTGCGATATATACATTACCCGCACCATCTACAGCAATACCGGTAGGTCTTTCCATGAGAGCCATAGTAGCAGGACCACCATCGCCACCGTACCCGGCAGTACCTGGTGTGCCTCCAAAGTGTGTGATGGTTTGTGCGAATAGTGAAGAACTACCCATTACACAGAATGCAATAAGCAAAGCAATTTTGTTTACCAAAGTAGTAAACCAAGAAAATGTTGAAGTGCTGCGAAGCTGTACCATTGGAAAATAAATTTTCCGTAATGATACGTCAATAATTTGACAAGTAATACATATTAAAAAAAATTGCGTATAAATACGCGGGGCAATATCCCAACGCAATATTTTAAAACAATTCTATTGAATAGCGAATTGCGTTAAAATTGGTGCAATATTTTTATCTGCATATACTTTGGCATAATACATGCCTACAGGTAGGTCAGAGAGGTCTATACGCAGTTCGTAGTTAAACACATCTGCAGCCGTGAATACGCGCTTGCCCATATAGTTGTATATTTCAACGTGGTTCATGCGGAACGGTGTTTGAATAACCACATTATCATGCGCAGGGTTAGGGAAAAGCAAAGCCCTGCTTTCCTCCACTTTTATTGGTTCAATACCTGCCAAGTGTGTACAAACCATGTTGTATAAAAACTTAGTAACCATAGAGTCCACTGAATAAAACTTAGCTGTATTGGAAGCCCAAGGAGTATGGGTATCACCATAAAATATTTTGGTAAAGTGGTATTGCCGAGTGATTAGCAAACGGTCTTCTATGGCGTTTAATCCGCATAGCGGGAAGCGCACCGTACCGCTAATGGGGAATGCACAACGATATGGTATGGTTACGTCTCCGTCTCCTTGCGCACTCACAATCGGAGGTTTAGAAGGGCTTATAAGGTCTGTATTGTTCAATGCTCCTGCCAAATTAATAATAGCTTTGGTGCGCACTTTATTGTAGGTATAGCCACTGTCGCTACTGTTTCCTTCAAAGCCACCATTGTTCAGCATGGCACTTCTTAATAGCGAACTACATTCGCTTAGGGTGTCTATATAGCCTACGTGCATGTACAGCACGGCACCGGAGCCATTACCACCCACAAATATGTTGTTCGTATCTATTTTATAAGTGTTGGCATTGGCTGCATCATGCACAAAATAGCGAATGGCTGCTTTACCGTCGCTCATGGCTTTGGCTATGACTGAAGCTGCATAGTTGCTATCGGCAGTCATTGATAGATAATCACCAAGGCGGTAGTTAACAGACGCTGTAACATAGCCTCGCTTAGCTAAGTTGCGGCAGAGCCATATTACGGTAGAATCGCTGTCTTTATCACCGGAGGTAAAGCTACCGTCATGCGCTAATATAACTAAAGGGCGATGAGCAAAGGTATCTGCAATTGGCGAATAGACATTCATCTGCAAGTTGTATCTATGAGAGAACACAACCGTATCTTTTTTTACTGTGGAGAATAGCGGGGCATATAAATAGCGTCCTGAATCGCACTGTGCAAAAGAACGGTTAACCAAAAGGGTGCTTAATAAGCTGAATAAACACGCTGCTGCAATTTTTTTCATGTGGTTATTGTATTTAAAATTTATTTTGAAGTATTTGATTGGTTTTGAAGTTTGCTATGTTTGCGGCTATAAGCAAAATAAATAATTAATCCGAGTAAAAGCCAATAAATTAGCCTTTCCCAGTTTAGCAAACCTAAGCCTAATATCATGGCAAAGCAAGTGGCTATGCCGGCAGTTGCCACAAAGGGAACAGCCGGTGCTTTGAATTGTCTTGGCAAATCAGGGTGAGTTATACGTAATATCCACACACCCGCACACACAAGGATAAAGGCAAACAACGTGCCTATGCTGGTCATATCGCCCACAATATCTCCGGGTACAAATGCCGCAAATCCGCCCACTAATACTAAAAATACAAGGTTAGACTTGTATGGTGTATGAAACTTAGGGTGGAGGTCTGAAAAGAGGGAAGGTACCAGCCCGTCTTTACTCATGGAGAAAAACACGCGGCTTTGCCCCATTAGCATAACCAATATTACCGAGCTAAAGCCAAAAAGAATGGCTAAGGTTACAAAGTTGGTCAGCCAGTCGTAGCCGTGCATATAGGTGTGAATGGCATAAGCAACAGAGGCTTCTTTGCCACCGGTTCTAAAGTCGGCTACATTAGCCACGCCTGTCAACACATGGGCAAATAAGATGTAGAGAACGGTGCATAAAATTAGTGAACCCAAAATGCCAATGGGCATATCCCGCTTAGGATTTTTCGCTTCTTGCGAAGCCGTAGAAACGGCATCAAAACCTATAAAGGCAAAAAATACGACACCAGCACCCCCTAAAATACCCATTATGCCTCCATAATTATATTCGCCTTTACCTGTTTCGGTTAATACTGTGGCTTTTGGAAAATAATCGGCATGATTAGCGGGATTAATAAAGCCCCAACCAAGAGCAATAAAGAGTAGTACAATAGTTACTTTGGTGATTACAATAAGGGCATTTATAAAAGAAGATTCTTTATTACCTCGTATCAGTAATAACGAAAGTGCTGCAATAATAAACAAAGCAGGAATGTTCATAATACCGTGCACACCCGTTTCGGTCAGTTGCCCGGCAACCATTGTCATCTCCTTTTCAAAAGGCGAATGCGACCATTGATAAGGGACATGAAGATTAAAAATGCTTAAAAATTTATTAAGGTATTCGCTCCATGCAATACCCACCGTAGCTGCCCCAACGGCATATTCCAACACTAAGTCCCAACCTATAAGAATAGGTGTAGGCACTACCGGCAACGGGTATCATAGAGGCAAATTCGGCATAGCACAAGCCCGCAAAGGCACACCCAATGGCAGCTACAATAAAAGATACAGTTACTGCCGGACCGGCATGGTAAGCAGCAGCAGCAGCAGTTCTGGTAAAAAGACCTGCTCCTATAATAGCACCAATGCCTAATGCCACCAAATTGCCGGCACCCAAAGTGCGCTTTAAGCTACGTTCTCCACTTTCAGAATCTGATATTAAGCTCTCTATTGGTTTTTTTGTAAATAATCCCATGCGTTGCTGTTATGGCTATAAAAATGGCTAAGGTAATATATCCGTTTGATAAAGTTGCTACTTGGGCATATTTTGTATGTTACCGGCTCACATTGTTACCATTATCTATAATATTTTTTTATGTTTGAAACGTGAAATTCAATTTTCAGTTCACCTGTAGCATTTTTGTAGCGTTTATATCGTTTGCAGTGTGGGGCTATGCTCAGCCCACATTACCCGATATTGCCGGCGTTTGCAAAAAGGGTGTGGTGTGTTTGGAGTGGAAATGCCAATTTGACGGCGTAGCTTCGGTTAGCGTGCTTCGCTCTGCCGACAGTGCTTTTAATTATAATACTATAGGCACGATAAAACGCACTGCCAAAGGCATACAACGCTTTACGGACAGCAACTGCCTTTCCGGTAATAACTACTACAAGGTATCTGTAGTTTTTCAATCAGGTTTGCGGTGGAACTGCCACTATTATGGCATCTATGTAAATAAAGGCAACCACCAAGCGGTAAAGGTAACTTCCCCTAATAATTTATCTGCCAACACTACTACATATCCCACCCCTTTGTCCATTCAACAAGTGAAGGATAACAATGAATGGAGTATAGCTAAACTTGTAGCGGGTAAAGACAGTAATTTATGCCACACATTAAGGCTATCGTTTGCCGATGACGATGATATGAACGGCTATATGGACGACCTGCCGGAACAAAAAAATAAAAAGATAAATGCCCAACAAAGCGATGATGATGAAGAGCCGGATAATGGTAGCAGCCATTATACCTTACGTTTAGACAAGCCCCAAAAGCAGCTTGATATGTTGTTTGACAATTTTGGAGGATTATACGATTATCTATCAAATATGAGTGCTTATGACAGAAAGAAATACCATGTAAGCCTACCATGCACGGTTATAGAAAAGCCTGCGATAGTGGAAAAAGAAGTAGTGCCGGTATTAGATACAATCCCCCCTCCCCCACCCTTACCTAAAATTACCTTTACTTTGCACGAGGAAAATGTGCCAAGCGAAAATACGATAGATGCCGTTACGTCTCGGGTTATATATATTGATAAGCGCACCGGGCATATTGCCATAACTGTTCCTGCCGATTATGAAGAAATTACTTATTCGGTGTTCTTTTTTGACGATAAGGGCAATGTAGCGTTAGAAATTCCCCATCTTCATAGCAAAAAAGCAGGCTTAGACCCGCGTAATTTTCAAAAAAAGGGAGTGTATAAATTTATTCTATACCGCAGTGGGCTTACCTTTGAAAGCGGGTTTGTGGACCTTAAATAAGGTAATTTCTGCGAAATGACGCTCGCACATTAATGCCCGTTATGGCAATAATTCTGTGGGTTGCCCAAAAACGTAAAAATATTCTATAAATTTGTGGCTTTATGGCAACTGAAAAACAAAGCAAGTTCCGGCAAGTATATGTGGCACCGGGGGAAAGTGTGTTATCCTCCAATATTCTGCAAATTATTTGTGTATTTAGCCGCAGAGCCATTGTGGCATGTTGCTATAATGCTAAAGGGGTGGTTACTGCGGTACAATATATGGCGTATCACACCGATAAGCCGATTTGGGATACCGATTTTTTTGAATACACGCTTGCTACCGACCCCGTATTTGCCAACAAAGAGAAAATAAGCAAGGTATTTATCCTAACTGACCGTGAACTGTTAATACCCGAAGAGCTATATAACGAAGCAGACAGCCACCAATGGCTACGCCATACTTATTTTATAGAACCTAACGACAGCATTTTAAGCCAAAAAGCAGCAGATGCGCAGGCACATTTGGTATATGCAGTGCCTTCTAACATTAAAGAACTTATCCACATTAATTTTCTACAGGCAAGTATATTGCCCTTGTCTTACTATTTGGTGAATACCCCACAGCAGGCAAACTACGTGGTGCGGTGTTGTCTAACAGGAGAGCAGGCTATCACCACATTGTTTTATCAAGGGAAAATACTATGGCATAAGGCAATAGAGTATATCCGTGCCGAAGACATTGCCTATTATGTTAGACTTGTATGCCAAGAACATCAAATAGAAGCCAATAGGCTGATTTTGAATTGTAATTATTTGCATACATCAGAGTATGTGATTGTAAACGAACTTTCACAGTATTTTGCTGCCGTGAGAACGGGAGACGGGCAAAAAATTGAGGGGGCGTGGCTACCTATCATTACGCTATTTCAACAGCTAATTGTATGCGGATAGTATCGG
>RGMU01000120.1 GCA_010021705.1 Chitinophagia bacterium
CATGCCGTTAAAAAAGTCAAAAAATATATCTTGCCTGTCTGCTTATTTGGGATATTTTAACACAGACTATGGCACAAACTATATAAGGAACAACGGCATTATGAACCCTGCTAATGGTAACAATATTACCAATGTATTTAGCGGAGCGGGCAATGCCTATCCCATGTTTGGAACAGGGAATAGCCTTTATGCACAGCTGGGCGTGCTATATACATCTCACAAACCAAACCATAAACTACCCTCTTTGCTGCCCTACATAGCCTACCGCCACTCTAATTATCAAAAGCTGTCAAGCCCGGTAGCGGTGTTAGATGCCGGCATTAACTTAATGCTCAATGACCATAAAGCCAAACTGACGCTCAACTATCAAAGTCGCCCGGTGTTTAAGTATGAATCACCTTCTGTGATAACAAGCAAGGTAAACAACAGCAGTGCTTGGGTACAATATCAACTATTCTTTTAAGGGAACATCTAAATTTAGCTTTTCGTTGGCTAAATGCCTTTCGGCATCACGTTTGGTTTTTTTGTCCATGTTTTTTTGGAGAGCTTCTGTCATATCTACCCCTGTTTGGTTGGCAATGCACAGTAGCACCCATAGCACATCTGCCAATTCGTCACTTAGTTGCTTTCCCTTGTCCGACTCCTTAAAAGACTGTTCGCCATACTGCCGTACCATAAGCCGAGATAGCTCGCCAACTTCCTCCATGAGTATGCCCAAGTTGGTAAGTTCGTTAAAATAACGCACCCCCACAGTGCGAATCCATGCGTCTATTTGCTGTTGAGCCTGTTTTATTGTTATTTCTTTGCTGTCCATTTTGTTTTTCCAAGCAAAATAACGGAAATTACACCGGATTTGAAAAATCCTTGTAAAACATGTCAAATAATAGAAATGATGTTGAGGCTGCAAAAGAGCTTCAGCAAAAATATATTGCGCTGAAAAAAGCCATTGGTAAAATAATAGTAGGGCAAGAGGACGTAGTAGAAAAAGTGCTAATATCCATTTTGTGCAATGGGCACAGCTTACTTGTGGGTGTTCCGGGCTTAGCTAAAACTTTGCTTGTAAAAACCATAGCCGATGTGTTAGACCTGAGTTTTAAGCGCATTCAGTTTACGCCTGACCTAATGCCAAGCGACATTACAGGGGCAGAAATACTAAACGAAAGCAGGCAGTTTCACTTTGTGAAGGGACCTATATTTGCCAATATTATTTTGGCAGACGAAATCAACAGAACGCCGCCTAAAACGCAATCTGCCATGTTAGAAGCCATGCAGGAAAGGAATGTAACGGCAGGAGGGCAAATTTATAAACTGCCTTCGCCTTTCTTTGTATTAGCCACCCAAAACCCAATTGAGCAAGAGGGTACATACCCCCTACCGGAAGCCCAGCTTGACCGCTTTATGTTTATGATAACGCTTGATTATCCTAATTTTGAAGAGGAAGTTACCATTGTGCGCAACACTACGGGGGTAGCTATGGAAGAGCTACCCAAAATTATGAGTGCGGAAGATATATTGCACTACCAAGACTTGGTAAGACGTGTACCCGTAGCCGACAATGTGCTGGAATATGCAGTTAGACTTGTACAAAAAACACGCCCCGGTAAGTATAATAACGCCAATGACGCGCTCAAATACATTGCCTACGGTGCCGGACCCCGCGCTTCGCAATACCTCATATTGGGGGCAAAATGCCATGCCTTGCTAAAAGGTAGCTACTCGCCTGATATTGAAGACGTAAAGGCTGTTGCCATGCCGGTTTTGCTGCACAGGGTATTAAGAAACTATCAAGCTGATACAGAAGGCATATCACAAACAGACATCATTAAAAAATTGCTATAGTATTATGATATATTTAGAAGACAAATGGGAGTTTATTGAAACCACTTTTTTTGAGCAATTAGCTACTATTCCACCGGATACTAAGCCCCTTTGGGGCAAAATGAACCTACACCAAATGGTAGAGCACTTGAGCGAATATGTGCAAATAGCGTCAGGCAGGGTTAGGGAATTTATTGTGGTATCGGAAGAGCAAATGGAAAAAAATCTTGCTTTTTTGGAAAGCGAAAAGCCATTTAAAGAGAATACTCCCAATAGCCTGATGCCCACAACCCCGCGTGAACCCTATTTTGCCACACTTGATTTAGCCATACAAGACCTGAAAGACGAATTAGCCTATTTCTTTTGGGCTTATGACGTTACGCCCTATTTGGCAATAGACAATCCATTTTTTGGACCATTGGATATAGAGCAGCAGATACAACTACTCTATAAGCACTTTAAGCACCACCTCCGTCAATTTGGAATTAACTAATCTATAACCAATTATTTACAAATTTGTTGTAAATTTGCGGTATGCGTTTACTTATACTTTCTTTTCTTTGCTTATTGGCAAGTTGGCAGGCTAAGGCAAGCCACATTATGGGGATAGATTTAGGCTATCGCCACATAGCCGTAGACACCTATCAGGTGCGGATGGTAGTATATGCAGATTGTGGAGCAGCTATCAGAGTAGCTCAGAATTTAGCCACAGCCCATCCATTTATTAAAATATATAAAGGTTCTACCCTATACGACACACTATCTCTATCCATCAATCCAGCCGATTCGGGACGCGAAATTACCATTCTTTGTACAAGAGTTCCGTCTCAATGCACCAATCTAACCTCTGCCATACAAGGTTATAGAAAATATGAATATTTTAAGACTGTACGCCTACCCGATACCTCTCGCTATTGGCGTTTTGTTTTTGAAGCTGATTTAGGTTTTGCCTATTTGGCAGGGCGTGTAAGCTATTGCACCAATCTGGCAGTATCAGGAACTTATGTTTACTTTGATGATACGCTTAATAATACACAAGGCGCTAACAACACACCCGTATTAAATACGAATATGCCCAATGGTTTGTGCCTTAATATTCCCAATACCTACAATCCCGATGGTGCAGATGCTGACGGAGATAGTGTTGTTTACTCACTTGCATCCGTAATAGATGCTACCAGCCATAGCACTGTTACCTATACCACCCCTCTCTCAGGAGCATATCCCATACGCTCTGCCTCCGGCACATTTGCCTTTAACCCAAGAAACGGTATTATCAACTTTACACCGGACTTGCTGCAAGTGGCTATCATAAAATACAATGTACGCGAATACCGCAGGGGCGTGTTTATTGGCAACAGCGTTAGAGAGCAAGCCCTGATAATAAAAGATTGTACTACGCCCGCAGAAGGCGAAATAGACAGTACTTCTGCCGGCTACACCGTAAGCGAACGCGCGCTCTCCGTATGCGATACCACCGGTGCTTACAGCTTTTTTATCAATCCGCAGGAAGTAGATACGTCTATTAGCATTACCGTTACGCCTTCGGGC
Organism: Chitinophagia bacterium; assembly: GCA_010021705.1. Lineage (GTDB taxonomy): Bacteria > Bacteroidota > Bacteroidia > Chitinophagales > Chitinophagaceae > RGMU01. The sequence continues at coordinate 3,370 of RGMU01000120.1, forward strand.
TTGCCGTCAGGTGCTGCATTTACTACTATCAACAATGGTACGAACCACCCTCATTGCCGTTTTTCATGGACAGGTGCTGTTACTCCGGGCACTTATGGCTTTGATTTGAACTTTGTGGATAATCGTTGCCCTACACCCATAAATGTGAATAGACATTACACCATTAATGTGCTAACCGGCAGTGCCTGCATACGTGCCGGATTGCCACAAGTGAAAAAAGGCATAACAGAGGCACTACAAATTTACCCTAACCCTGCTCAAAATCTGCTAAACATAAGTTGCGCTTCGCTACAAACTGAACAAGTCGTTTATGCTATTTATGACCTTTTAGGTAAAAAAATAAGTGAATTTAATGCCTCAACCAATGCCAATTTTACATATCCGGTAGCATTGCCTCAAGGACAGTACATATTAAAAGCCTCTTTGGCTTCAGGTAGCTATAACAAATTATTTACCGTTGCCCCTTAATAATCAAAGGCAGTATTTCACACAATTTTTACTAAAATAATGAACCAGACCGCTCTAAAAAAATTAAAAAACTACGCACTTGGTGAGTGGGTAGAAAGTGCTAAGGCAAGCGATACGCTTTATAATGCCATTACCGGTGAGCCTTTATATACCGCAGGCAGCGAAGGCTTGAGCTTTGCAGACATGATGAACTATGCACGCACCGTAGGCGCACCCGCTTTGCGAAAACTAACCTTCCACGAGCGGGGACGTATGCTTAAAGCCCTTGCCTTTTACCTTTTAGAGCACAAAGAAGCCTTTTATGCTATTAGTAGCTTTACAGGGGCTACCAGAGCCGATTCTTGGGTGGATATAGAAGGCGGCATAGGCAATCTGTTCACTTATGCCAGCCTAAGAAGGCAATTCCCTGACGAACGCTTTTATGTGGACGGTGAAACCGTAAAATTATCTAAAAATAACACCTTTATAGGGCAGCACATTATGGTGCCCCGCGAAGGCGTAGCCATACATATCAACGCCTTTAACTTTCCTGTTTGGGGAATGTTAGAAAAAATAGCCGTTAATTTGTTGGCGGGTGTTCCGGCTATCGTAAAACCCGCTACGCTTACCTCTTATCTTACAGAAGCCGTTTTTGAAGCCATTATAGAATCAGGTATTTTCCCTGAAGGTTCATTACAATTGATATGCGGCTCGGCAAGGGGCATTTTAGACAGTATTCAAAGCCAAGACGTGGTAACCTTTACCGGTTCTGCCTCAACCGGTAGAAGCCTTAAAGCGCACCCGCGCATTATATCGGAAGCCGTACCGTTTAACATGGAGGCAGACTCGCTCAACTGTTGTATTTTAGGCAGCGATGTATATCCCGGTATGCCGGAGTTTGATATTTTTATCAAAGAAGTGGTGCGTGAAATGACCACCAAAGCCGGACAAAAATGTACCGCCATTCGCCGTGTAATAGTACCTGCCGATAGGGTAGAAGATGTACACATTGCACTTGGCAAGCGTTTGCAAGGCACTATAGTAGGCGACCCTTCTATAAAAGAAGTGCGTATGGGACCCTTAGCCGGCATAGCACAGCGCAATGAAGTGAAGGAAAAAATAGCCCAATTAGCCACGCAGCAAGAGATTATTATTGGCAACCTAAGCGAATATGAAGTCTTGGGTGCAGATAAAGAAAAGGGTGCATTTATGCCCCCGGTGGTGTTCTACAACAACTCTCCTTTCCACAACACGCTTTGCCATGAGGTAGAAGCCTTTGGACCCGTATCCACCATAATACCATATAGCCACATAGACGATGCCATTCAGCTATCCCGCATGGGCTTAGGCTCGTTGGTATCAAGCGTAATAACGCAAGACAGCCGTATTGCGCGTGAAGTGGTGTTGGGCACAGCTACAATGCACGGCAGGATACTGATACTAAACAACGAATGTGCCAAAGAAAGCACCGGGCACGGCTCGCCCATGCCCATGCTGGTACACGGCGGACCCGGGCGCGCCGGAGGCGGTGAAGAAATGGGCGGCAAGCGAGGCGTAATGCACTATTTGCAGCGCACAGCCCTG
>RGMU01000013.1 GCA_010021705.1 Chitinophagia bacterium
ATGTTAGTGCTAAAGCTGCTACGAGGGCTGAAAAGCGGATTTTATTCATATAGCTAAAACGGAAAGTATTTTTTATTAAAAACGAAGGCTAATGTTGGCGTAATAGTTAAGCCCAAAGGCATAGTCATATTTATTCGGGAAGCGGTCTGCATTTTTACCGCTATAATCAAAGCGTAGTTGTTCATATCCTGTTACCTTAATGTTGGTGTTATTGAGCAAATTACGCACCCCAAAGTTAAAGTAAAGCGATGTTTTGTGTTTTAATGACCTCCAATAGTGGTTCACGTCAAAGCTTCTACCGCCGTTCACGTCAATGGTAAAGGCAGAAGGTAGCCTTTCTTGGTTGTATATTTTGTTCCATTGGTCGGTACCCGGTGTAACGAGGTCCGCACTTGCTTGGGTGCGGCGGTCAGGGTTTATGCCCACAAAGTTGCGGTCTTGATAATTGAATATAAGAGCGGTTCTCCAACTGCGCGGGCGGTAGTTAACTGCAAAAGAATAAATTGATTGTGGTCCGTTGCCTAAGTAGTAGTTTTTAATATATACCTCACGCGTGGTATATTTCATGGTGGGGTCATTATCGGTATATACGCCTACATCGGGGCGATTGGAATAAAAAGACTGCCCTACGGATATTACACCGGTTAGGCTTATCAGTTTGTTTAATTTATAATTACCGGATACTTCTGTACCTAAAGAGCGTGTGCCTACGTTTGTCATCACATAATTCACAAATGATTGTATAGTAGGGTCATCGTTAAAAAAGCGGGTTTTCAGCGTGCCGTCTTTGCCTTCGTATATGTAGGCTAATGCCTTGCAGCTAAAGTTGGTAGTTTTGTAGGAATAGCCTATTTCAGTGGCAAGCATTTTTTGGGTAGTAGGGTTTTCTATAATAAAGTCGCGTGTAGGGGCGGAAATATAGGTGTTAATGGCTTTAGGAGGTTCGGTGGAAAAAGACGCACTTACAAAAAAAGCATTGCGGGCATTTATTTTGTACGTTAAGCCTGCTTTAGCACTGTAGAAAAAGAAGCTGTGTATGCCACTTTGACCATAAGAATTTTCAGGGAAAAGCCCGTTTCGCATTAAGCCGGTACGGAAAAATGAGGTGCTACCTAATTCTATGGCACCGAACATATCTAAATTGTTGGTATTGTGCACCATTTGCGCCCATGCCGAAGATTCCATAATGGTAAACTTGTAGTCGTTACCATATTTGTCGCCTACTTTTATGAGTTTATTGGGGTTATTAAGGTCGTTTTGATTGTAGGTGGGGTTGCCTATGTAGGTTTGTGCAGCAAATTGGTTATAGTTTACAAAGAAATCACCGCCAAGCAGGTCGTTTAATTGGGTATAATATTGGTCTTGTTGCCGCACAAAGCGTATGCCGCCAAAGAGGGTTGTTTTTTCGCTTTGTATTTTTTGTATATTGGTGTTGAACACAAATTTGCTCATTTTGTCCACACGGCTACTTACTACATAAATGGAACGGTTACCGGAGTCTGATAAGCCTGTGCCATCTACATTTCGTATCACTTCTTTGTTTATTCTGTTGGCGGCAACCATGCCGTCCCAGTCTATTTGTAGCTGTTCGGGGTGGTTTTTTAGCTGCTCTTCTACAGCCGCGGCTGCAACGTAGTTGGGGGTGGTAAAGGTTAGGTAATAGCTGGGCAAGTTGCGGTAATAGTCAGGGTAGGGGCTATAGCCATTGTAAAAGTCAATGCCGGTACGGCTATTTGTACCAAATTCCATACCCAATGTGGTGTTAATAGATAGTTTTTCGTTAGGTTTAAAAACATGGTTAAGCATAATTATGGGCTGCTTAGTGTCTGATATATTGCCATTCCGTTTTTTACCATTTTGGTAGCCCCATGAGGGGTTGTAGTAGTTGCTGCCTGATAGGCGGTATAGCTCATCTACTACTGCAGCGGAGCGTCCTCTTTCTGTGGGAGCATATACTGCGGTCAGGTTGATAGAACCTTTTTTTAACATTTTGCTTGCGCCTGCATATATAGAGTAGCCGTCATAATAAGTGCCTTGCTCGTAAGCCTCTTGTGCCCATCTGCGTGAGGCTGAAAAGGAATAAGCCCATCCGTTTTTCATTATACCGCTACTGTGGGTTAGCATAAGGCGGTTGTTGTATAAGCCGTTTGAGGCTGAATAGGAAATACTTGTGCCTTTTCTTTGGTCGGCTGCGGTGGCATCTATATAGGTAGCACCGCCGGTATTGCCATAAGTGTAGTCAGAAGGCTTTAAGCCATAAGTAACATTGCGACCCCTGAATACATCGTTTAAGCCTCCTATTTGATTCCATGAAGAATAGCCGGTTTCTAAGTCTTGAATAGGGAAGCCGTTAATTAATACTTCAGGACCATTAGCAAGCCCGCGAGGGCGAAAGCGATACATACCAAACACAAAAGATGCTGTGTAGAAGAAAGGGTCTTGAGTGGCGGAGAAAAAACCTCCGGAAGACTGCCCACCTGAAGAGCCGTCATCTTGGGCATTGGTGGCATTATCTGCCATAGATACAGTGTATATAGGTGCATCATGCGAAGTGTCTAACTTTGCTTTGCTAAGCTGTATTTCGCCTAAGTCTAATATACCTGCCGGAACATCAACAGTGGTGTCCCATGTGTGGGTATTACCTACACTTAATTTATGCTTACCGGGTGTAAGATTATCAAAATAAAAGGCACCGCCTCCATCTGATATAATAGATATGCCATCATCGGGGAGGGCAACCTTTGTATCAAAAATAGGCATTTTAGATACATTGTCTATAAGCAGTCCTTTTAACTGACCATTTTTTTTAGTCTGTGCCCAAGAGGTGCTCAGGGTTGCCACTAAGAATAGTAGAAGTAGAGTTGAATAACGCATGAACGTAAATGCCGTACTAAATAAAATGCAAACTTACTACCAAACTGCCAACTGTGTATGCTTTTGCATTAAGTTATTGTTATGAATGTTACTTTTAGGGGTAAATCATAGTCTTACTGTGTTGAAATATGAAGAAAAATGTGTTTGTTTGCGAAAAAAATCCATGCTTTCAAATAGATTTGTTAATTTTTGCTTAATTTTTGTTGCTTTTTTTGCGCTTTCTGTTCCAGCCTTTGCTCAACAGTATAAAATTATTGCCATAGGGTTTTACAACACAGAAAACTTCTTTGACACCACTGATGACCCTACCAAAGACGATATAGAAAACACCCCCACGCCTGATGTATATGCTCAAAAGCTACATAATATGGCTACGGTATTTCAAAAAATGGGCACAGACGTTACGCCTGATGGTGCAGCCATAATAGGGATAGCAGAAATAGAGAACGACAATGTGCTTAAAGCCGTTACTGCGGAGCCTGAAATTAGAAGCAGAGGTTATAGGTATGTATGGTTTCCTACGCCTGATGTGAGGGGTATAAGCACTGCTATGTTGTATAATCCGCGCATGTTTAGGCTGTTAAGTGCAGAACCGCACCGAGTGCCTTTGGAAAACTTGGGGCAGAGCCGCCCCACGCGTGATATATTGCATGTGTGCGGCATATTAGCCGGTGATACGGTACATATATTAGTTAATCACTGGCCTTCAAAAGCCGGAGGTGAGGCAAGAAGCGCACCGGGTAGAAGATTGGCTGCACAGGTGGGTAAAGACTTGATAGATTCTTTGCAGCGGATTAACCCTAATGTAAAGGTGTTGCTGATGGGCGACCTGAATGATAACCCCACAAGCGAGGGGGTGGTGCAAGTGCTAAAAGCTAAAGAAAAAACCGATGACCTGAAGCCTACCGATGTTTACAATCCATGGATAGAGATGTATAAGAATGGCATGGGTACGGAGAGCTTTCAGGGGGAGTGGAATTTAATAGACCAAATTATGATAACGGGTGCTTTTGTGCACAACAAAAACAACAAATGGAAGTACTTTAAGCAAGAGATATACAATAAAGAGTTTTTAGTAAACCGCTTTGGGCGCGATAAGGGTTTACCAAAACGTTCTTACACCATTAACCATGTGTGGAACAATGGCTATAGCGACCACTTTCCGGTGTTAATGTATTTTATGGAAAAAGCCGATAAGTAAGCAAAAGGCTGTTATTGCTGTTTGCCCGTGCCTTCTAACATGGGCACAAAGGTAAAACTGCCGGTAATGGTGTGTTCATAAGTGCCATCAGCATTCTTTACTATTTTTAGCATTTGTTGCTTATCATCTTCGCCCACCGGTATCACCATTATGCCGCCGGGCTTTAATTGCTCCACCAATGCGGGGGGAATGAAAGGTGCACCTGCCGTAACTATTACTTTATCAAAAGGGGCTAATTTTGGTAAACCCAAATAGCCGTCTCCATAGTATAGCTTAATAGTGGGGTATTTTTGTTTTATAAAGGCAAATTTACTCGTTTGCTCAAAAAGCACTTTTTGGCGTTCTATAGTGTGTACAAACGCTCCTAATTCTGCCAAAATGCAGGCTTGGTAGCCACTGCCTGTTCCTATTTCCAACACTTTGTCAAACTTGGCGATGTTTAGCAAGGCAGACTGGTGAGCTACGGTGTACGGTTGGGATATGGTTTGACCGGAGGCTATATTGAAGGCTCTGTTTTCATAAGCAAAATGCTCAAACGCCGAATCTAAAAAATAATGACGCGGCACAGCGTTTATGGCTGCTAAAACCTTTTCGTTGGTAATGCCCGCTTTGCGAAGCTGATTTACCAATTCCTGCCTTTTAGCCTGGTATAATACAGAGTCGGTATATGTTGGCATAGTTTTATTAAGATAGTGTTTGGTTAGAGTATTTGTGTAAGTTCTAATAAACTATTTATCTCGTGGGTAGGTTTTTTATCGTGTAGCTGCTTGTGCGGGTTGAAATAAATAGCATCCCAGCCTGCGTTTAAGGCACCGGCTATATCTATGTCTATGGCATCGCCTATCATAACTACTTCTTCGCTTGATACCTTACATGTTTCTAATGCGTAGTCAAAAATTTCTTTATGAGGTTTCATTTTGTTACACTTTTCAGAAGATACAAGCCGGGTAAAATATTTGGCAATGCCGGAATGGTATAGCTTTAGGCGTTGGGTAGTTTCAAAGCCATTGGTTAGTAAATGGAGTTGGTATTTTGGTTTGCAGTAGTTTAATACTTCTATAGTGTGGGGTAGTAATAGAGTTTGTGTGGGTAGTATTTCTAAATAAGCTACGCCCATTTCGTGTGCCAGCGAAGTGTCCTCAATGTTATAGTCTAACAGCATAAGGTGCATGCGCTTCCAGCGTAGTTCATCTCTTTTTATGATGCCATTACGGTATTTATCCCACAACATATCGTTATAGGTATTGTATGCGGCATACATTTGGTTAAAATCGGTTATACCCCTTTCATTAAGGGCATATTCACGATATAACCTTAGCAAGGTAGCTTCAGAATTTTTGTCAAAATCCCAAAGCGTGTGGTCTAAATCAAAAAAGATGGTACTGTACTGTTTTGACATACAGATTAAAATATAAGGTAAAATTTTCCGTGCCTATCTGTCCGGCTGCTAAGATAAGGCACAACAAGCAATGCCCTGTTTTAGGGTTGTGGCTTGTTTATGCGGTGGAAAATTCTATTTTCCTTAAATTCGGTAAGGGCTTGTAGTGGAGCATTTGCCATGCGCTCATAAATGCGCGATATTTCTATTTGCTCTTTGTTTTCCTGCACTTCTTCCATAGTGTCGGTGTGTTGGGAAAAATCATCTAAACGCTTTTGGAGTTCTTCTTTTGTGTTTACGGCTATTTGATTAGAACGGCGGGCTAAAACTGCAATAGATTCGTACAAATTGCCGGTTTTGTTTTTTAATGCCATTACGTCAAGTGTTTCAATAAGCGGATTAACCGATGCCGGGTTTGTGCCTTTTTTGTTAGTACTCATATATTTATTTTTTTAAGATTTGATTAATGTTTTGGCTTAATGTTTCAGCCTCCGGTAGGTAGGCGGAGGAAGGGTAGTTGTCTTTAAGAGTTCTGTAGGCAAGTAGGGCTTGTTCATAGCGTTCTATTTGCTTTTCAGGAACGCTTTTTTGGGCATATTTATACATAGATTTCATAATCATGTATTGGTAAAGGTCGCCGGTTGCGCTTTCGGGATAATTGCGCAAAATGCTTTTATAGGCAGTGGCAGAGGCTTTATATTGCTCAATGTTATAGTAAAGTTTGGCTGCTGCTGCGTCTTTGGTTTCTAATTTAGAGTGGGAAGCCATAATGTAGGTATTGGCTTCTTTGTTGTAGGTGGACTGCGGATAGCGCGTTACAAATGATTGTAGAGCTTCTAACGCTTTAATGCTGTTAGTTTGGTCTAAGGTATATTTAGGGGCGTACTTAAATAAGCAAACTGCGCTCATAAATTCGCATTCTTCGGCTTCTTTGCTTATAGGAAAGAATTCGGCATAGTTTTTAAAATAATAGGACGCTTCTAAAAATTCTTTTAGGTAATAAAAGGTATAGGAATATCTATAAAAAAGGGCTTCATAGTTGCGCGTGCTCTTCATTATAGGCATAAGCTCTTTGTAAAGCTCATTAGCATGGCTATACTGCTTTTTGTCGTAGTATTCATTGGCTTTAGTGAGCTTGTAGTTTACATCGCTGCTCTTTCTAACCTTTTCAAAAGGGCTACAAGCAGCCAACCACAAGGGCAAAAACAATAAATATGTTAAATATTTATTCAACCTAATCATAAATGGGAGTGCAAATATACGTAAAATATTGCTTAACTGCGTGAACAACGCAAATCTGCAAAAAAATAGGGTTAATTTAAGGTTTTTAGTGTATTAAGTTGTTTTATGTGCCCATTTTTTGTGTTGTAACGTTTGATAGGGAGTGCTAAGTAAAAAATGCCGGAGTTGAAAAACATTTTGCAATAATGGCAGATAGTTTTTATTGGGGGTTTCCCATTTTAGCCCCAAAGTGCATCATTTTATAGATAAAATTGCGTTTTGCCGTGTAGTAGTGGTTTATGTTGTAATTGTTGCTCATTTACCTTCCCATTCTATCCCCCAAAAAGGATATTATTCATTTTTTTTGAGCTAACTATCGGCTATTTGGGTATATATTGCGAAAATTACAGTATTTATTGGGTAATATTTTTATTTTTTGACCTTTAATTTATTTTAATTATAGCTTTTTTGACCAAAAAAGTGAATTTTTAGTTAAAATGGGCTAAAGTGGGCTAAAATGGTATAAAATGGGTATCTTTGTATCAAATATACATGTTTTGGCACTTTTTTTGGGTAAATACAACGTAACTGTTGACGATAGGAAGCGTATATCGTTGCCTGCCGACTTCGTGAGCGAATCGTTTCCCGGAGGCGGGGGAGATACGTTTGTGCTTCTCCAGGGCATTGAAAAATGTATATTGATGTATGAGCTTTCTGATTTTCTACCATATTATGATGAGCTATCAAACTTTAATAGATTAGATGAAGATGAAAGAAGATTAAGGCGAGGTATTCTGGCAAGCATCCAGAGGGTAAACAAAGATAGTAAAAATAGATTATTGATATCGCAAGAGTTATTAGACTATGCAGAGATTAGTGAAAAAGATGTAGTGGTTATGGCAGCTCAAGGTAAAACGGTTATGGAGCTTTGGAAAAAAGAATTATATGATTCGGAGGTGTTAGGCATAAAGCAGGTATTATCGGATTTGTCTAATAAAATCGCCAAACGTAAACGAATTGCTGATAAACGAAATGACTAACAAAACCTACATACACACTCCGGTACTGCTACATGAGGCAGTAAATGCACTCTGCATTGTGCAGGGGGGGACGTATGTGGATGCTACGTTTGGTGGTGGTGGCTATAGTAGGCTGATGTTACAGTATTTGGGGGAAAACGGCAAATTGATAGTGTTTGACCAAGACGCAGATGCCATTGCGAACGTGCCGGAAGGCGACAAAAGGGTAGTCGCAGTGAATAGTAACTTTAGGCATTTGAGCCGCTATTTACGGTATTATAGCATTATGCAGGTAGATGGTATAGTGGTTGATTTAGGGGTGAGTTCATGGCAAATTGACAACCCTGAACGTGGGTTTTCCACCCGCTATGATGGTGCATTAGATATGCGAATGGACAGGAGAAATACTAAGACTGCTGCCGATATATTGAATAACTATAGCGAGAGTGAGCTTAGTGTAGTGTTTTCCAAATATGGTGAGGTTCGTAATGCGCGTCAGCTTGCAGCATTTATAGTTGAAAATAGAAAAGGCAAAAAAATTACCTCTACCGAACAGTTTAATGCTTTTATAATGAGTATGATGCAGGGTAACCCCCACAAGTATCTTGCACAGGTGTATATGGCATTGCGTATAGAGGTCAATGCAGAGTTAGAAGCATTGAGTGAGCTATTGGTGCAGGCGGCAAATGTGTTGAAGGTGGGTGGTAGGTTGGCTGTAGTCTCTTTCCACTCTTTAGAAGATAGGATTGTTAAAAACTTTTTCAATACCGGCACCCCTACCTATTATTCAGAACATTTTAAAGAACCGTTAACGCTAAGGGTGCTTACACCCAAACCCATCGTGCCATCTAAGCAAGAATTAAATTTAAATAACCGTTCCCGTTCTGCTAAACTTAGAATTGTAGAAAAATTATGAAAAAAAACATAAATAATTCTAAAAATAATGCTGCAAACCTACCAAGCTGGGGGGCTTTGCTCACTATGATTAGCCATAAGGCGATGCCGGTGGTTGTATTATCGCTCTTCGTATTCATTGGTTTAGGTATATTTTATAGTACCAACTATCAGCAGGCTTCTGCTTTGCAGTTGAAGCAAAGTGAACTTGAGCGCGAATTAGAAGCAAAGCATAGTGTGCTTTTAGACGAGCAGGCTAAGTTACAGCGGGTAGAGCAAGAAACTAAGGTGTTGATAGAGGCAAATCGGATGGGGTTGCAACCCTCTCTTGACCATGCTTATGCTTTAAATATTCCTAACTTAAAACCTAAAAAGCAATAAAATATGGCAACTAAAATTCGTCAGGAGATAGGCAATAGGGTAAGAGGTGTGTTTATAGCAATGTGTTGCATTGCTTGCTTTATTTTGTTTAAGATAATATATTTTATTAATACTGAGGGTGAAAAACTAAGGGCTATAGGTAAGGAACAGGGCACAAAAACCGAGATTGTTCATGCCAAAAGGGGAAGCATCCTTACCGAAGACGGACATTTACTTAGCACCTCTACGCCTTACTACGAAGTCCAAATCAACTTTTCACAAGTTAATGTTGATTCGGTTCGTAAAAATATGGACGCTATAGCCGGTGCAATGGCAAGTATTTTAGGTGGTAAAACAAAAGAAGGTTTTGCAGAAGAGATTGGCTATATTTTAAAGGATATTGCAATGAATGATACAGAGAAATGCTATATACCTGCAAAAGAAATTAGCTATAATACGTATCAATTATTGGCAAAATCTGTTTTAAGTAAAGCGGGCATAAGAAACGCTGTCTATTATATACCAAAAAATAAGCGTGAGTTTCCGTATCAGTATTTGGGGTCTCGGACTATTGGTAGTTGTAAAGACAGCATAGGTGTAAATGGGTTAGAAAAGTGCTATGACTCTTTTCTTAAAGGCAGGGATGGTAAGCGTAAAATGCAATATACCTATGGAAAGCAACTTATTCCTGCGCGTGATAGCAATGGCACTCCCGCTCAAGATGGATTTGATGTAGTTACAACGCTTGATATGGAGCTACAAGATGTGGCAGAGCATGCGCTTTACTATGTATTGGATAGTTTTAAGTGTACAGATGGCACGTGCATAGTTTTAGAAACAGCTACCGGCAAAATACGTGCTATGGTAAATCTTGGACAAAGACCTTCCGGTGCTTATGAAGAAGATTATAATTATGCTTTGAAGACAAGCGAACCCGGTTCGGTTATTAAATTGGCTACTATGATAGCCTTGCTTAATGATAAGTGCATAAATGTAGATAATACGGTAGATGTGCATGGTGGTGGTTATACAATTGCAAATCAGTATTTTGAAGATTCTCATAAAGGATTGGGTGTGATTCCGATATGGCAGGCATTTGCAGTTTCTAGCAATGTAGGCATGGCATGGTTAGCCAATAACTATTATGGTTATAAGCATCAAAAAAACTATGCACAGATTTTAAGAAAATTACATATTGAAGATACAGATATTATTGATTTTAGGTTGCCAGAAAAACCATATTTGAACAGTGAAAATACTGAATCTACGGTTGCTAATTGGGCTTATGGATACAAGCTTAAAGTGTCTCCGCTTAGCCTTGCTATGCTTTATAATGCTATAGCTAATAACGGCAAAATGATGAAGCCTTATTTAGTGCACGGGCTTAATCAATTTGGAAAGCCAATCAAAATTTTTTCACCAACGGTATTGGAAGAGGATATTTTAAGCAAAGGTGTTCTACCACAGCTTCGCAAATGCTTAGAGGCGGTGGTTACTTGTTCGGTAGGCACTGCTCATAATGTTCTAAACCCATATTACACTATAGCAGGCAAAACCGGCACAGCTAAAGTGTATGATGCTAAGTTAGGTTATGAAGCAGGAAAGTATTTAGCATCTTTTATAGGCTATCTGCCGGCTGATAAGCCAAAATATACGATTGCAGTAGCGATTCATACCAAGTCCGGTTCTGATAAAAATTACTACGGTGCAGACCTTGCTTTGCCGGTGTTTAAGTTAGTGGCAGATAAAATATTTGTCTCAAAAATAGGAGGCGTAACCGGCTCTTTAGATAGTATTGCACGTGGTGGGAATGCTACATTTGCCATGCCTTATGCGCCGCTACAAAACTACTATATGCTGTACAAAGCATTAAATAAGCCCATTATTTTGCCACAAGCGCATTCCAGCCAATATATACATGCCGTAAAAGACTCTTCGGGGCATAGCACTTATACTGTTTTAAAGGTCAGTGATAGCGTGATGCCTAATGTGTTGGGCATGGGCTTAAAGGATGCTGTTTATCTTTTAGAAAGCCATGGGCTACGCGTGTCTTTATCAGGTATGGGCAAAGTAAGCGAACAGTCTATTGCACCGGGTGTTAAATTTTCTAAAGGTCAATCAATTACTCTAAAACTTAGCTAACGATGTATTTGTCTCACCTCTTACATAACCGTTTGAAGCCCCTGCAAATTGTGGGTGATATGACTATTGCCATAGACAGTATTGCTATCAATTCTGCGCTGGTTGCTAAAGGCACGCTGTTTATTGCGGTAAAGGGCACTACGGTTGATGGGCACAATTACATTGATAATGCTATTGAAAAAGGAGCCGTAGCGATAGTATGTGAAACATTGCCCCAAGAATTAAAGCCCAACATTGCGTATATACAGGTAAGTGATAGTGCTTTGGCTGCGGGCTTAATAGCAGCTTATTATTATGGTAACCCTTCTCATAGCTTAATAGTGGTTGGGGTAACGGGCACTAATGGCAAAACGAGCATTGCCACGTTACTTTATCAGTTATATACGAGGTTGGGCTATGTATGTGGGTTAATATCTACCGTGCAAAATCATATTGGTAGCAGGATAGTGCCGTCCACACATACCACGCCTGATGTCATTACTCTGCAACGCTTGCTTGCAGAAATGAAGAGTGCCGGCTGTACATACGTATTTATGGAGTGCAGTTCGCATGCCATTCACCAAAAGCGTATTGCGGGCATTCGCTTTGCAGGAGGTGTGTTCACGAATATCACTCACGACCATATAGACTATCACGGCACATTTGAGGCATACATTCAGGCAAAGAAGCAGTTTTTTGATGATTTGCCTGCTACGGCATTTGCCCTTTCCAATGAAGATGATAAACGGGGTAGGGTGATGCTGCAAAATACAAAAGCACGCCCATACTATTATAGCTTGCTATCACCTGCCAACTTTAAAGGCAAAGTGGTTGAAAACCACATAACGGGCTTGCAACTAAGTATTAATGGCAAAGAAGCCCATTATAATATGGTGGGTAGCTTTAATGCCTACAACTTGTTGGCGGTATATGGTGTGGCTGAATTATTAGGGGAGTCTGCGGAAAATATAATTATAGCCTTATCGTCCTTAAAAGGTGCGGAGGGACGTTTTCAAACCTACATATCGCCCAAAGAACAAATTTTGGGCATTGTGGATTATGCGCACACGCCTGATGCACTTATCAATGTATTGGCAACCGTAGAGAAGCTAAATATTGGTGGTGGAGCTATATATATTGTTATAGGATGTGGGGGCAATAGAGATACAGCTAAAAGACCCTTAATGGCAGAAGTGGCTTGCAAATATAGTACCAAAGCCATTTTTACGTCAGACAATCCGCGGAATGAAGACCCTAATGCCATATTGAAGGATATGACCACTGGATTAAAGCCATCTTTTGCAGCTAAGTATATGGTGATACCTGATAGAAAGGAAGCCATAAAAACCGCTTGTATGCTTGCCAAACCGGGTGATATTATACTTGTGGCTGGCAAAGGGCACGAGAAAACTCAAGAAATAGCCGGAGTAAAGCATCCGTTTAGTGATTACCAAGTATTAATAGACATGTTTAAACTGATTGATAAATAAGCTATATGTTATATTTTCTTTATAAATATCTGCAAAGCTTTAGCCCTGAACACCTACCGGGTATAGGGGTGCTTAACTATTTAACTTTCAGGATAGCTATGGCGATTATTATATCGCTTGCCATTCCCATGATATGGGGCAATAAGCTGATAAACTGGTTAAAGGCGAAGCAGATTGCTGAAAAAATTCGGGTCTTGAATTTGCCTGGCGAAGAGTTAAAAGGCAAAACGCCAACTTTTGGTGGTTTAATCATTATAGCAGCCATTATATTACCTACACTGCTTTTTGCGCGCTTTAATACCGTGTATGTGATGCTGATGCTGATTTCTACGGTATGGTTAGGGCTAATAGGCTTTATAGATGATTATAAAAAATTAAAGCAATCAAAAGACGGACTTGCGGGTAAATTTAAGGTGATAGGGCAAGTAGGATTAGGCATAATTATTGGTTTAACGCTGTACTATAACGATGAGGTTGTGATTAGGCGGGAGGTAGTTCAGGGCAAAGAGTTAACGTATAATAGCGAAGAGAAGGTAATGCCCACCCGCATAACAAGGCGTGACGCTAATGGCAAAGTAAAAACTTATGCTGAAATTAGAACTTCGGTTACCAACATACCATTTGTTAAATCGCATGAATTTTCTTATGCCTCCTTAGCACTGGTTTTTGGGAAAAATAATGCTAAAATATTTTCACCGCTTATTTATGTGCTTTTTGTGATATTTATAATAGTTGCGGTGAGTAATGCAGCAAATTTAACAGACGGTATAGATGGATTATGTGCCGGTACAAGTGCCATTATTGGCACTTGTTTGGGCATTTTTGCCTACCTCTCCGGCAACTATGTATTTGCTCAATACCTCAATATTATGGATATTCCTAACCTTGGCGAGCTATCTATTTTCATTGCAGCCTTTGTTGGTGCTACCATTGGATTCCTATGGCTCAATTCATACCCGGCTACTATATTTATGGGCGACACCGGAAGTTTAACTTTAGGTGGCATTATTGCCTCACTGGCTATCATAGTCAGAAAAGAATTGCTAATACCTATTATGTGTGGCATTTTCCTTGTTGAAAATTTGTCAGTGGTAATCCAAGTAGGGTACTTTAAATATACCAAAAAGAAAACCGGTACCGGTCAGCGGGTATTTCTGATGGCTCCGTTGCATCATCACTTTCAAAAAAAGGGTATGAACGAAGCCAAAATAACCATGCGCTTTTTGATAGTAGGTATAATCTTAGCAGTATTAGGTATTGTAACGCTAAAACTTCAATAATATTGTATGAATAGTATAAATACATCTAAAATAGCAGTGCTTGGTGCCGGTATTAGCGGCAACGGAGCCGCTGTGTTAGCCCATAAATTGGGCTATGATGTATTTGTGTCTGACAGTAAAGCCATTAAAGATATTTTTAAGCAAGAGTTGCAAGCCCTGAACATTGCTTATGAAGAAGGTGGTCATAATTGGGATAATATATTGGATGCCAATATTGTGATAAAAAGTCCCGGTATTCCGCCCACCGCCCCTATTATTAAAGCCATTAAAGAGAAAGGCATCACTTTGATGGGTGAAATAGAATTTGCCTATCGCCATAAAGGTGATAGTAAAATAATAGCCATTACGGGCACTAATGGCAAGAGCACAACAACAAAGCTAATGGGGCACATTCTTCAAACAGCGGGCTTTGATGTGGCTGTGGTGGGCAACATAGGCAGGAGCTTTGCAGAAGCGGTAGCCAATAATCCTGCCGAGTGGTATGTGATAGAAGTAAGTAGCTTTCAGTTAGAAGATATAATAGACTTTACGCCTGAGATAGCCATAATACTAAATATTACGCCAGACCATCTTGACCGCTATAACTATGATATGGCACAATATGTGGCTGCCAAATTTAACATTACCCGAAACCAGCAAAAACAACATTTGCTGATACTCAACAAAGACGACCAACCAACACAACAATACTTACTTTCCCATTCCATTCACACACAAATTGTATTTTTTTCTATGAATGAAGAAATTAGAGGCTCTGAAGGTGCTTATTTGCACAACAATAGCCTGAATATTCAAATAGGTGATGACCCGGTAATGCTTCCTGTAGATGATATAAGCATTAAAGGCAAGCATAACCAAGCCAATACCATGGCAGCTGCCATATCTGCCAAAGCTTTGCATATCAGAAATGAAAAATTGCGTGAAAGCTGTGCCACCTTTGTAGGCTTAGACCATAGGCTTACCTATATTGCTACCATTCGCGGGGTTGAATATTACAATGATAGCAAAGCAACCAACATTAATTCTACTTGGTATGCCTTAGAGGCATTTAAGAAGCCCGTAGTGCTAATATTGGGGGGGCAAGACAAGGGTAACGATTATGGGCTTATAGAAGAGCTTGTGGCGGAAAAAGTGCGGGGCATAGTGTGCTTAGGCAAAAGCAATGACAAAATTATTAATTATTTTAAAGGTA
>RGMU01000121.1 GCA_010021705.1 Chitinophagia bacterium
GAAAGGGGCACATCTTGCAAAGGGCGTGTTAAGGGTGTGCGGATAACCTCTTGCCCCATGAGGTTGCAGAGGGAGAACGTGCAGCCATGCCCGCCGCTGACGGTAAGTACCTCTCTTGCAGGATTAGGGTAGATGGCGAGCTTTTCTGTGTTTAGCAGGGCTATTCCGTTTATTTGCGGCGTATCCGGGTACACCCACACTTTGACGGTATCAAACGTAGAAGCCCCACATAAGTCTAACCTGACTACATAGCTTGTAGTAACCATAGGGTGCACCTTTATACTCCCTCCGCTATCTATAGCTGTGCCGCTGCCTAACTAATACCAATAAGCCGGCACACCATCCCCCCCACTTGCCACACCCAAGCGTGCCGTATCTCCGGGGCGCATGATAATAGTGTCTCTACCCGCATACGCCCGCGCATCTGCCGGTAGCACACTTACATCATCTACAAAGTAGTAAGCATATAAGCACCGAAGTGTATCGCCACGCGCACCGGTTCTTGAGCTAATATGCCTAAAATGGCTGCTATCAAAGAACATACCTATAGTTATAAATTTCTCCGTACCGTTTGCCGTAAAGCTACCCTGTATTTTCTCCCAGCCTAATGTATCATAACGTATTAGGGTATCCACCACCTGCGGTGTGCAATGCGTTTGCGCTATGGCAGGGTGGGTAGTAGTATCTATGGTACCATCATCCAAATACGCACCTATTTTATCTATGGCATACTGCCCCCAACTAGTCCGGCTTACATAAAAACTTACACAATACTGTCTGCCAGCTACTAAGGTAGTAGCTAATCTTCCCTGTAGATAATTTTGCCCCTCGAATGCAAGAAGTGTAGAAGAATAATAGTACCTATCCATAAAAAATGCTACGGTTGCCATACCGGTACCGCTGTGCGGATACTGAAAACCCATCGCCTGTACAGGCCCCCCCCTACCGCAAATACGGCTATATTCCGGGAAAGTATCCATATATCTGCCGGTACATATAGCCCTGAAAGCACTATCGCCCCATACACCGTAATTAGTATCAATAGCATCCCAATAATGCGTATAGCGTATTTGGTCGTAAGCATAAGGACAGCTATCATAAACTTCAAAGGCACCATTAAGCACCAAATTACTCTGCGCATATACACAGGTAGATATTAAGCACAGCATTACTGCTGTTAAGCACAAAATAGCACTACGGTGTATATGTTTCATATTATTAAAAATTATATATTTAAATGAGGCGTAAAAACAATACAAAACTATGGATTTATTTTGGGAATAAAAACAGATTGTATGTTATATTATTCAGAGTGAAGTGTTAATTTTATTAAAGGTAGTGGCTGTTTAAAAATCCATTAAATCTCATTTTAAGCCCTAAAAAATTAACCCTGAATTAACCCAAATTAACCCTCTTTCATGCTAATTGTGGTAATTGGCAGATATGTAGTAACTTCGTATTTCAAATGAAAGAGTTACAAGTAATTAATAGTGCCGTAAATGCAGAGGCAAGGGTAAAAAAGCCGGAGTGGCTTAAAGTAAAGCTACCCATAGGCGAAAAATATAGGCATGTACGAAACTTAGTAGAGCAAAATAAGCTACACACAATATGCGTGAGCGGTAACTGCCCTAATATGGGCGAATGCTGGGGCGAAGGCACTGCCACATTTATGATATTGGGCAATATATGTACGCGCTCCTGCGGGTTTTGTGCGGTGGCTACGGGTCGCCCGCTACCGGTGGACTGGGACGAGCCGCAGCGCGTGGCAGAAGCTATACACCTTATGCAAGTAAAACATGCCGTTATTACTTCGGTGGACAGAGACGAGCTTAAAGACGGAGGCTCCATAATATGGGCAAATACCATTAAAGCCGTAAGGGCACTGAATCCAGGCACCACCTTAGAAACGCTTATCCCCGACTTTAAGGGCGAATACGACAACATAAAGCGCATTATTGACCAAGCCCCCGAAGTGGTGAGCCATAACATGGAAACAGTAGAACGGCTAACGCGTCAGGTGAGGATACAAGCCAAATACCACCGTAGCTTAGGCGTGTTAAGAACGCTAAAAGAAGGCGGAATGCGCACCAAAAGCGGCATAATGTTAGGCTTAGGCGAAACCAAAGCCGAAGTATTGCAAACGCTGCAACACCTTGCCGACAATGGTGTAGATGTGGTAACGCTGGGGCAGTATCTACAACCTACATCAAAGCACCTGCCGTTGGTGCGTTTTGTGCACCCCGATGAGTTTGCCGAATTTCAGGAAGCAGGCTATAAAATGGGCATAGACTATGTAGAAAGCGGTCCGTTAGTGCGGTCATCTTACCATAGCGAAAGGCATGTATTTGCCGGCAAAGGCAGGGCAGCGTGGCAAGCAAAAATGGCAGCATTGGAAGCGTAACCCAAATTTAGCCTAATAAAATGCCTTTCTAACAAGTAATGACTACCTAATGACAAACCAAGTGCCATAGTAAGATGTGGTAAGCTAACTTTGCAGCCTAATCCATACCATAACCAATCTATGCAGCAGTTTTGGCTTATTGGGCTAAGCTACAGAAATGCAAACACTTCACTAAGAGGACAGTTTGCCATGAATAAAGAACAATGCTTGCTTTTGTTAGAAGAAGCCGGCAAAGCGAACATAAGTGAAATTTTTGTACTGTCCACCTGCAACCGCACCGAGATTTATGCCCGCTGTGCAGACAGTGCCACTATAGTAAATCTATTTTGTCAAATTGTTAATGCTCCTTTATCCGTTTTAGAAGATTATGGCTATATTTACAATGATGAAAAGGCTATACACCATCTTTACAAGGTAGCCACCGGCTTAGATTCTCAAATATTAGGCGACTTTGAAATATTAGGGCAGCTGAAAGAATCCTATAAATGGGCAAAAGACGCAGGTACAATAGGCACTTTTACAGACCGCTTGCTGAACAATGTTTTTCAATGTGCCAAAAGTGTTAAAACACATACAGCTATCAGTAGCGGCACGGTTTCGGTTTCTTTTGCTGCATTACAGTATATCAAAGACAATGTTAATGATATAGAACATAAAACTATCGTATTAGTAGGCTTGGGCAATATTGGGCAAACAACATATAAAAATATTTTAGACTATTTGCCGCAAACTTCGCTGGTTTTAATTAACCGAACTTACGAAACCGGGCGTAACTTTGCAGCGGAGCAAAGGCTTCCCTTACTGTCCATTAACGAAATGGACAGTGCACTCAATAATGCCCATGTATTGATAGTGGCTACCAATGCTTCAAAACCACTAATAACAGCCGATATGCTTCGCAACAAACCCGTAGAACTTGTTATAGACCTTTCTGTGCCGTGCAATGTGGAGCAGTCGGTGTATAAGGGAGGCGAGTTTAAAGTTGTTAACGTAGATGACTTATCGCAAATTAATGACGAAGCCTTAGAACGCCGCAAGCAAGAAGTGCCCCACGTACTAAACATTATTCAAGAGCACTATGCCGAGTTCAAAAAATGGTATTATTTAAGAAAATATATTCCCATTATTAACGGCATGAAAGAAAAGCAAACGCTTGTTAACAGCTATCCGTTTTTCACTTCTACCACCACACTACCCTTGCCCAATACATTTAATACGCTTATGCAAGCCCTGTCTGCCAAGCCGGAACGGCACCTTATGCAAGGCTGCACCTATATAGAGGCACTAAACGATGTAATAGCACAATATGACTAAAACGGTAAGAATAGGCACGCGCAGCAGCGAATTAGCCACGTGGCAAGCCACTTGGGTGAAAGATAAGCTAACCATGCTGGGTGCTAACTGTGAGTTGGTGTTTATTGAAAACACGGGAGACATAGACACTGTTACCCCGCTTTATCAAATGGGCGTGCAAGGTGTTTTTACCAAAGCATTAGACATAGCTTTGTTGCAAAAAGAGATTGACATAGCCGTACACTCTATGAAAGATGTGCCCATTACACTGCCCGAAGGAATAGCCGAAGCTGCCGTATTAGAGCGCGCCTCTCACAAAGATGTATTGGTTTGCAACCAACAGCCCGATTTTCTTAATAACCCCACCCAAACGCTTACCATTGCCACAAGTAGCCTTCGCCGCAAAGCACAGTGGCTTAACAAATATCCTGATACAAATATTGAAAACATTAGGGGGAATTTAACCACCCGCTTAGCTAAATTAAAAAATAGCGATTGGCACGGGGCACTCTTTGCCCAAGCCGGCTTAGATAGATTAGGTATTAAACCCACATACTGCATAGAATTGGACTGGATGATACCCGCTCCAGCACAAGGCGCAGTAATGGTAAATTGCCTGCAAACCCGAGAAGACCTGCTTGCCTTGTGTGCCGGTATCAACCATTGGCATACGCAAATATGCTGCCACGTGGAGCGTACTTTCTTAAAAACATTGGAGGGGGGGTGCACCGCTCCAATAGGAGCTTATGCACAAATTGCAGGCAAACAGATATTGTTTAAAGGCAATAAACTAAGCGAAGACGGTAGCCAAATAGCCTACACTATGCGCGAAGGCGAAATAGAAGACTACCGCCAAATGGGGTGGCTTGCAGCACAAGATATATTGAACTATTAAACCAGCCTTAATGCCCCAAATATTATCCACTGCGCATATTCCCTTTAGCCCTTCGCACCCCGAAATGGTATTGCATTGCCTTAACTTTATAGCCATAGATTATGAGCAGTCGCCTGAAAACATAAAGTTATACAACAGCATAGCCCACAAAAATATTACGGCAATATTCACAAGCAGCCATGCCGTAAAAGCCGTATTCAGCTATATTCAGCCCCAAAATTGGGACATTTTTTGCTTAGACAATAGCACCAAAGATGCCCTAATAGCAGTAGGCTTAGGGGAGCAAATTGTAGCTACAGCTCCTAATGCCCAAGCATTGGCATTAGAAATAATTAAAAGTAATTTTAACATTGAGCACCCTACTTACTTTTTTTGTAGCAACATGCGCTTAAACACATTACCTTATGCCCTAAAACGATTTAAAGTAACTCCTATTGAAGTTATAGCCTATACCACCCGGCTAACGCCTCAATCCATAGATACTGCACCTTATTCAGGCATATTATTCTACAGCCCAAGTGGCGTTAATAGCTTTTTTACCAACAATACGGTCTTGCCCCACACCACCCTATTCTCTATAGGAACAACCACTACAGAAGCCTTACAAAAGCACAGCGATAACAAAATTATTACCATAGACTACCCCTCCAAAAAAGAGCTATTAGCCACTGCGGAAAACTATTTATTACAACAACAGACAATATTAATATAGATGTTACAAAACAACCTTTTGCTCCAAGCCCTAAAAGGCGAAAATGTAAGCCGCCCTCCGGTATGGATGATGAGGCAGGCAG
>RGMU01000122.1 GCA_010021705.1 Chitinophagia bacterium
TTTGAAGATGCGGTGCATACGGCACAGGTATTGGCATATAGCAAAGCCGAGCAAGCAGAGTATTTTGACAGCCAAAAGGCATATTGGGACGCTTATAGTGTGATGACCACTGCCCTTAATGAGGCTACGGAGAAGGGGTTGAGACAGGGTTTGCAACAAGGCTTGCAGGAGGGGAAAGAATTAGGTAAATTAGAAGCCAACCTCGCCACTGCAAAAAAATTGCTTGCCAAAGGTTTTTCTATTGCTGAAATAGCAGAAATGTTAGAACTAAGTGAAGATGACATTAAGGAAAATTTATAACAAAACTGCTGTTAGGCATCTATGCGGTATCTATGGGCTCATGTAGGCACAATATTGGGCGAATATGAGGGCAAACAGCCCTTATGGAGCTACTTGAGTGCCTATTATAAGAGGCATCCTATTTTGGGTAGCAGAGACCGCCGTTTACTTTCCGACATGGTGTATAGCTACTATCGCTGTGCCCGCTGCCTGACCGAAGAAAGTAGCATAGAAAACAAAATATACACCTGCCTTACAATATGCCATAAGCAGCAAACATTGGCACGGCTGTTTACCGGCAATTCTCTTCCGCTTTTGCCCCATCACTTGCCGGCACTATTACTGCCATACACGCGTTTTTCAGCGGGTATAACCCCCAATGAATGGCTATATATGCTTACGCAAGGGCAACCAAAGCTGTTTTTTCATACCGGTAAGCATAAGCCCGATGTGGTGAAGGCATTAACGGAACAGGGCATAGCCTATTCAGAAGAGGAAAACAATATGCTATCCGTAGCCACCGGCACTGCATTAGAGAAAGTGTTGCAGCCACATCAATATTGGGTGCAAGACTTATCGTCTGCCCAAACCGGCAACTATATGCAGCCCCAACCCGGCGAGGCATGGTGGGACTGCTGTGCGGGTGGTGGAGGTAAAACACTGCTGTTGCTAAGTAGCCAAATACCGGTAAAGCTATTAGCCACCGATGTGCGTCAGAGTGCGCTGTTGCAGATGCAGCAACGTTGCCGTTTATATGGTTTTACGCCTCCCGAAACCCTTGTTGCCAATGTAAGCAATGCGCAAGCCCTTAGCCAAGCCTTGCACAAAAGGCGGTTTGACCACATTATTTGCGATGCCCCTTGCAGTGGCTCCGGCACATGGGGGCGCACCCCCGAGCAAGCCTGCTTTTTCAGCCCCGAAGCCTTAGCCCACTATACCACCCTGCAACTGCAAATAGCCGCCAACGCAGCCCATTACCTGCACCCCGACGGCACTTTGCTATACATTACGTGCTCGGTATTTGAGCAGGAAAACGAAGCCATTGTAACCCAACTATTAGCCAATCACCCCACCCTTAGCCTACAAACCCAAACTCTTATTAACGGCACTGCCCACCATGCCGATACGCTGTTTGTGGCTAAGATGGTGAAGGGTTAATGGTTAATTATTAATGCTGCTGTGGGTGTATCCCCCCGACTGTTTTAGCGAATCCCGCCATAGCGGGAGAAGCAACCTAAAGCCATGCAATTTGACTGAACTGTTATTTATTTTATTTGTTTTAATATTGTGAAAAAATATTGATAAATAATTTATATAGGGGCTGAAAATTTTCAGCCCCTACGCTTGTCATGGCTATCCCCGACTATCGTGGCGCATCCCGCCGTAGCGGGTGAAGCCATCTATGTAATGCTGTTTTTGTCTGAATTTTACTTTTTTTGAACTATGATTGTCAATGATTTTGTGAAGACTGTGATATATTTTAACGGAATGTCATAGTAATCTTTAAATCAAAAAAATCATAGTTCAGACAACCCCAAAAAAATATTTTACATCCAAAAGCATACCCGCAATTAAAAACTGCCCTACCTTTACCCTACCATAAATGCTAAACCAAAAATCATTCTTTTTATGATAACTCTTTTAGCACAATGCTATGCACGGCATTTATTCCCCTTTATAGCCGGAGGCTATACGCCCCGCTATTACCCCTATTTTTAATGCTGTATTGCCTGCCCGCCGGTGCAAAGTACAAAAGCCATAAGGTAAACATTGACTTAAATACAAAGGTTAATAAGCCGATAAATGACACATCTACCTATAATGATTATGGTGAACTTACAGATACTTGCCTTATCAGCTTTCAGAGAAAAGCTCCGAGTGAGTGGTATTTAAAATATAGTGACTCAATAAGTTTCCCCTTCAAAGTAGCTATGTCTGATTGCCGCATACAAACCGTAGCCCCATTTTGGAGTGCTCGGTTTCATTCAACCGCATATTTTGATACGGCACAGTTTCATTCAACCGCATATTTTAGCAGGGCACAGTTTCATTCCACCGCATATTTTGATCGGGCACATTTTGATTCCACCTCAAATTTTATAGGTGCACAGTTTCATTCAACCGCAGATTTTGGCTTTGCAAAGTTTCGTTCTACCGCAAAGTTTAGCTATGCAGTGTTTCATTCAACCGCAGATTTTGATTGTGCAAAGTTTCATTCCACCGCATATTTTGATCGGGCACATTTTGATTCCACCTCAAATTTTATAGGTGCAGAGTTTCATTCAACCGCATATTTTTATAGTGCACAGTTTCATTCAACCGCATATTTTTTTATTGCACAGTTTCATTCAACCGCATATTTTTTTATTGCACAGTTTCATTCTACCGCAGATTTTAGCGATGCACTATTTCATTCAACCGCAGATTTCAGACGGGCAGAGTTTCATTCAACCGCAGATTTTAGATGGGCAAAGTTTGGTTCTACCGCAGATTTTAGAGATGCAAAGTTTGGTTCTACCGCAGATTTTAGCCATGCACATTTTCATTCTAAAGCAGATTTTAGCGATGCACAGTTTGGTTCTACCGCAAATTTTAGAGATGCAAAGTTTGGTTCTACCGCAGATTTTAGCCATGCACATTTTCGCTCAAAAGTAAATTTTGATAGAGCGTATATCAACTCAAAAAGTACCATTACATTTGAAAATGCCACTTTACCTGATACCCTATATTTATCTAATATTGCTAATCTTGAAACGGATGTAAACTTTAAGGCAGCTAATTTGGACTCTACTTTCTATGATGATTCCGGTAAAGCCCATAAATCAAAAATAGTCCACCTTCATTGGATAAATCTATACAATACTAATATAGCAAAAGTGCATATAGATTATAGCCACTTTAGGCTATTTTTCACCAATCCTGATAATGGAGAGAAACTGCAAGATGATGATATCAAAAAGATATATGGCGAACTGTTAGAAAACTTTAAAGCACGGCAGCAGATTGCAGACCATGAATTGTTGGACAAAAAATTTTGGGACTATAAGTTAGGCTGGTTCAAATTTATTAGAATTTGGAATGATTATGGTTATGACAAGCCGCGGGTGTTTAAATGGATGTTGGGTTTTTTGGTGGTGTTCACCTTTATTACCTTTTTTAGCGTTGAACGGTTGAACCGAGAAGTGTATAAGGTAGAGAATATACCGGATAATAACGAAGAATTGCCGTCATTGGAGGCAATACGTTGCATGAGTGATGAGAAACAGAAAGACAAACTTATTTTGATGCGCCTGCGGTATGCGTTTGTCTATACGGCTACTATTTTTCTGCTGCTTACGCTAAAGGTGGACAAGCTAAAGTATAAGCATAAAAGGAGCGTGGTATATGTTTTTGTGATGTATTTAGCGGGGTTAGTGTGTATTGCTTATATAGCCAATTTTGTAATTCAAAAGTAGGGGGGCATTGGCACTACTAACGAAAAAAACGCCCTTAAACGGGGCGTTCTTTTTATCAATGGTGTGGTCCCACTAGGGCTTGAACCTAGGACCCCCTGATTATGAGTCAGGTGCTCTAACCAACTGAGCTATAGGACCTTTTGGAAGCAATGCTATCCAAAAAAATGGAGTGCAAAGGTAAGCACTTTTTTATAGATTTCAAAATATATTTCCATAAAATAGGCGTATTGGGGTATCTGCTTTGGCATGGCGGTGTTCTATTTTCTATGATAGGCAGTTTTTTGTGCCATGACAGATTTTTGAAAGGGTATAACGCAGCAGGGATGCGTATCTTAGTAGTATGAAACCAACTATCACCCCCGAAAACAGCCCCATTGCCGGCGATGAGGCACTAAAATCATGGGCAGAATTGCTTTATACGCACCATTCGCAGTCGCTGCCGGATATTGCATTACCCACCGGCATACCCGAAAACACGCTAAAGCAATGGGCTGCCTTGCACCATTGGGACAAGCTGCGGCGCAGCCGGCTAACGTCTAAGCAATTTCAAATAGAGCAACTGTATGACCTATTAGAGCAACTCACCCAAAAGCTAAAAGACACCACCGGGCAGGTAAACCCCAAACATGCCGACCTTACGGTGAAATATACCGCCGCTATTAAAAACTTGGAGGGCGAGGTGGGCATACCGGAAATTATAGAAGTGGCGCAGTTGTTTACAACATGGCTTCGCAGGCGGAATGCGCCCCTTGCCCGCACCATTACCTTAGAGTTTGACAAGTTTATAAAGCAGCGCATTCAGCCTTGGGAATAAGGGTGGGGCGGTTTGGGTAAAATTCCCTAACTTTGCCACATGGCAGCTATCAATTCAAGAATACGGTACGACTGGGCAATGAAACGCCTCCTTAGAGACAAGGAGAACTATGGCATTTTGAGTGGGTTTCTGTCCGCGCTGTTAAAGAAAAACATCATCATAACCGGCATATTAGAAAGTGAAACCAATAAATTTTCACCTCAAGATAAATTTACCCGCGTAGATATATTAGCCGAAGACGATAAGAGCACAAAGTTCATCATTGAAGTGCAAAACACTTACGAGCACGCCTACTTGCAACGCATGCTTTACGGTGCGTCTAAAACGCTGGTAGAGTCCTTTCAATCCGGTAATGAATATGAAACGTTGCGGAAAATAATCAGCATTAACATATTGTATTACGATTTTAAGGGCGGTAAAGACAGCATTTATCGGGGCACAACCCGGTTTATAGGCGAAAATACGGGAGAAGAATTAATATTAACAGAAAAGGAAAAGAAAATTTATAATGTAGAAGCACCAAGTGATTTGTTGTTAGAGTTTGTTATCGTTGCGCTAAGCAATTTTGACGGTCAATTAAGAGAACAAATAGACGCGTGGATGTACCTTTTTATCAACGACAGCCTGCCCCAAAAGCCTGAGATAGAGCTATCACCGGAGATAAAGAAGGCAGAAGACGTGGTGCATCACTTACTATTAGACGGGTCAGAGCGCAGAGCGCATGATGCCTACCTAAAAACGGTGCGAGAAATTT
>RGMU01000123.1 GCA_010021705.1 Chitinophagia bacterium
GTCAGATGTGTATAAGAGACAGGTGTGTAAACCACTTACCTCCACGCCATATTTAATTTGGCTATAGTGTGGTAAAAAATAAGTAAAATTGATGGCAGTTTCAAAGCCATTGATTTTACTGTTGCTTGGCACTGTATCTGATACCGTACCTACTTGTGAAAGCCCAATATCATAATTAGAAAAAGCAAACTTACCGTCAATAAGGGCTGCCGTGCTTGATGGAGATACTACAAAAGAAGCACCTGCTCCTTGCGTTTTCCAATGGTAGTTACCGCCTTGTTTATTGGTATTTTCGTTGTAAAGGCTGGCATTATCGTCAAAGTTAAATCCAAATAGGTTTAGCTTGCTACCGTTGTCGCCATTAAAAGTTATTTTACCATAAGCATCTGTAAACGAGTAAGGAAGACCATTCTTGAAGGTTTCACCAAAGCCGCTGTAAATAGACTTTGAGGTTTGGTCTAAATAGCTTGTTTTGGCAGTTACAAGGAAGGTAATACCCGCATTACTCTCTTTTTTAGCCAGAATAGGACCTTCCAATAAACCACGTGCCATAATGGGAGATACTGAAGCCACGCCTGAAATATTGTTTTTATTACCGTCTTTATAGTGCACATCTACAATGGCTGAAGTTCTGTTGCCATATTGCGCACCAAAGCCGGCAGTATATACATCTACACTCCTCACGGCTTCGGTTTCAAATACGGAGAATAAACCGATGGAGTGAAAGGGGTTATATATCGTAACACCGTCTAAGTAAATGCCCGTTTGCGCGGGAGAACCACCCCTAATGTAAAGCTGCCCGCCCTGGTCTCCGGTAAATACCACACCGGGTATAATTTGGAGCGATTGGGCTAAATCAGGTTCGCCGCCTACGCTGGGTAGTTTTCATTTCTACGGGGGTAATTTTTGTAACACCGGTATTGATGCGGGTGGTTTTTTCCGTTTTTCTACCTGAAACCACAAACGTAGTTAGCTCTTTTTCTTTGCTACTAACATATATTTTTTTGGGAATAATGGCATCAGGCAGCACATTTACTGTAGTAGTGCTGCTATCATAGCCCAATGCTACGGTAATCAACGTATAAGTACCCGATGGTAATGATAGTGAAAAATAACCGTTTACGTCTGTTTGCACGCCTATTTTAGAGTCGGCTACCAATACAGAGGAGTAAATTAAGGGTTCGCCGGTTTTTTTGTCATACACAAAGCCTTTAATTGTTCCATTTTGAGCCGATGCCCAAAGCGGAAAAAGTAGTAAAAGGCATAATAAGGGCTTAAAAAGTATAGTTATTTTGTTCATACGAAAAAATTGCCGGCTTTGGTTGGTATTATAAATAGCTTTAAGCCCGCAAAGGTAACTTCTTAGCGCGCATTGTTTAACCACTATTTGCTAACACCAATATAAAATCGTTATCAATAAAATGTTATAAATTAAATAGAAAGAACGGTAACAAGCGTCAATAGCTTGGGTTGAGGGCAAAACTGCCTACCAAAGGTGCACCCTCATGCTATCGGGTATGTACATTTTGTCTGTTGGCTTAATGGAAAACGCAGTATAAAAGTCAGGTATATTAGGAAAAATACCATTTACCCTGTACTTGGCAGGTGAGTGCACATCTACTAACAGTTGGTTGGCTAAACGTTCAGGGCGTTGCTCTAACAGCCAGCCTAAGCTATATCCCAAAAAGAAGCGTTGCAGGGGTGTAAGTCCGCTAATTTTTTCTCGCTTTTTGTAGGTATCGGTTTGTTTAAAAGCGTCCAAGCCTATTAATACACCGCCTAAATCGGCAAGGTTTTCGCCTAATGTAGCTTCGCCGTTTATATGCATGGTGTCTATGGGTATAATGCCGTTAAACTGCTTTACCAACACTTGCGCTCTTTTCACAAACTCTACCGAGTCTTGCGGCACCCACCAATTATGTAAATTCCCCTTTTCGTCATATTTGCGCCCCTCATCGTCAAAGCCATGCGTAATTTCATGCCCCACTGTGCTGGCTGCGGTATAGCCATATACTAAGGCATCGTCAAGCTCTTCGTCTTTGTAGCCCGGTACGCTCATCATGGCTGCGGGTAGTACTATCTCATTGTTTGAAGGGTTGTAGTAGGCATTATACGTTTGCGGGGTCATGTCCCATTCGGTACGGTTAACCGGTTTGCCTAATTTGTTTAATTGATAATTATTAAACCATTGTGATGCCCGAATCATGTTTAGTACCAATGGTCCGCGGTCTATTTTCAAGCTGCTATAGTCGCGCCAGTGTTCGGGGTAGCCTACTTTATAGGTAATGCTTTCTAATTTATTAATGGCTTTTTGTTTGGTTTCGCTGCTCATCCATGTAAGCTGCTGCATACGGGTTTTATAAGCATTTTTTACATTCACCACAAGCGTTTCATAGCGTTTTTTAGCATTTTGGCTAAAGTATTCTTTTACAAACAGCTTGCCTACGGCTTCACCCATGGCACTATGTTCATATTCTAAAGCACGCCTCCAGCGGGGGCGGGGTTGCTCTTGACCACGTAATGTTTTTCTGTAAAAACCAAATGACTCATTGAAAAAGGCAGTGCTTAGATATTCTGAAAGGCTGTTCACTAAGTGAAAGCTAAGGTAGTCTTTCAAAACCGGCAGTGGGGTAGTGTTTACCAATTTATCTAAGGTAGTGTAAAACTCGGGCTGCCCTACAATTACGCTATCTAAATTTTTCACCCCAATAGTTTGCAGGCATAGCGTCCAGTTGGTTTTTGGGGCTATGCTATTGAGGTTTATAATGGCTATTTTATTGTAGTTTTTATAAGGCTCGCGCAGGTCTTCTAATTTCCTACTTGCTTTTGCTAAAGCGGTTTCAAACTTTAAAACTTCAGTAGCTTTTTTTTCGGCTTGCACACTGTCCACACCGCACAGTATAAACGTTTTGGCAATATGCTTTAGGTAGGCAGTTCTAATACCCACAGTGCGGGCATCGGTTTTCAGGTAGTAATCACGATTAGGCATTCCTAAACCGCCTTGGTTCATGTAATAGGCTTCCATTTCGCTATTCTTTGCGTCTTGCGAAACCCCTTCTTCAAAAAATGCACCTATACCAAAGGCGTGCATGTGTGCTGCTTGCAACATCACTTCTTCGGCACTTTTCAGGGCGTTAATACGGTCAAGCTCCGGCTGCAATGGTTTTACGCCCATGCCCTCAATACCTGCCGAGTCCATAGCACTATGCCAAAAGTCGCCCACTTGTTGCTCTACACCCGAAGTGGCTGCCTTTTTTTCCATCTCTTCATTAATTTGCCTTAGTTTTTCGCTAAGTTCGCGTTGCACAAGCTCGCCAATGCCATAAGACGTTTCATCGCTTGGAATGGGGTTTTTCTTAAACCAACCACCATTGGCATACTGAAAAAAGTCAGTGGCAGGTGAAGTTGTGCTGTCTGTATGGCTCGCTAATACATCGGGTTTTGCATTGGAGGTTGCCATTGCCGGTGAAGCCGGACCGTTACAGCTTTGGCATAATATTATAGCAGCTACGCTTAAAAGACTACTGATGATTACTCTCATGAAGTAAATTTTGAGTAAATGTATAAACCTTTAACGGATAATTTACTTGGCATTAGTAAGAACATTGCTCTAAGTATTATTTTTTCATTAATTTAGTGCTTTTATCTATGAGTGTATAGCTATGTTATCCCCAATGTTATGTACATTAGCTTACCTTTTCATGGAGTTACCCCATTTAAGTAGGCAAATTCACACAAATATACAACATGAATCAAGGCAATGCTGTTGAGACATTTCCCTCTCCCATTGAAGCTGATAGCCAAAATCAGTTCAAGGAATTAATAGAAATTATAGCCCAAAGCGTTAAATGCGAATACGCCCTATGTATAGGGCATGAATTTCCTTTACCGTCCTTTTTGGCAACTGCAAAATGCCCGGAAGAGTTAATTTTGGCTTACAAAGCCCGTAATTACCAAAGCATTGCAGAGAATTTACCAATAAATGATGAGACACTTCCGTGCCCTTATATCATAAAAAAGATATATAGTGCTGAACAACAACTGATAGCTACATTGGTGCTTATTAAGCCTGCCGATGCTAATTTTATTGTAAGCTCCAATTCGTTTGTTAATTTATTTTGCAAGCATATTGAGTTATTGCATGAAAATAGCGTGTTGAGGGGGGAAGGAAAAAAGCTTCACCTAGATTATAATACTTTAAACCGCAAATATGAACTGATTGTAAAAGCCTTTATTAAGCCTTGTATTGTTATTTCTACATCTCTTCATATTATTGCGTTTAATAGCATTGCAGCTACATTATATAAACATGCTTTAAACCTTACTTTGAAGGAGGGAGAAGACTTTATAAAATATGTGGTTCCGGGAAGGTTACAAAGCTTTATGGATAATATGAAGGCTGTAATATCAGGGAATGAGAAAAGCAGAGAGCTACAGTTTTTAGACCCTTACTTTAATAAATGGTGGATGATTGTCTATACTCCCATAATGGGTAGCGATAATCAAATAGAGGCAATTTCTATTTTCTTTAGAAATATTACCAACGAAAAGTTTGTAGAAAAACAATTTGAAGAGATAAGCGATGTGGCGCGCGTAGGCGGATGGGAATATGATATTAAGAATAAGTCTTTATATTTAACCCAAGTAGCCAAAGAAAACTTTGGCATTGATAAACAAAATCATCCTTCGCTGTCAGAGGTTTACGGCTATTTTTATTCTACTGCATCAAAGCACGTTATCAAATCCGCATTTACGTCTTTAATAAAGCATGGAAAAGAATTTGATGAAGAACTGCAAATTGTAAAATCCAACGGAGAGGTGATATGGGTGCGCATTAAGGCAAAAGCAGAAATATTTAACGATAAACCTACGCGTGCTTATGGCACTTTTCAAGATATAGACTCCAAAAGGTTGATTTATGAAGAGTTGCTGCACAATCAGCTTTATTTAAAGTCGCTATTTGAATACAACCCTTATGCTATATTCTCGCTTAATATGGACGGGAAGTTCATCAACGCCAATCAAAGCATGGCAGAGTTGGCGGGCACTACAGTAGAAAATCTGCTAAAACAAAACGATTACACCCATTTTTTTGAAAAAAGCGAACTCCCAAAATTACATCAAAATTTTATTAAAGTAAAGAAAAAAGACCCTATTAGCTTTGAAACCACAGCGGTAACCTATAAAGGAGCAGTAAAATACATAAACCTCACCTTTGTTCCTATTATCATTAACAATGATATAGAAGCGGTGTATGGAATAGCCCGCGATATTACCGAAA
>RGMU01000124.1 GCA_010021705.1 Chitinophagia bacterium
CTGTCATAGCTCATGGCGTATGCAAGTTCGGGCTGTTGGTTGCTGTCTAAGCCGGAGGTTCTCACAAGCACTTGAGCTTTACCAATTTGGCTATACAGGTTTTTAAATTCAATTTTATTTTTACCCCATGTTACACCGGCATTTTCAAGAATACCCACACTGTTGTTGGCAGTATTTATGTTGTCGTTGTAGTCATAAAGCCTTTCTTTAGTAGAGTCCCAATCTTGGCGGTTAACGGTATAGTTGGTTTTGGTAGCAGTATAGGTTAAGCCTATGGTATTGCCAATTTTCAGCTTTTTTAATTTATAAACGCTGGTGTAGGAAAAAGCAAAGCGCATATCCGGCGAGGCGTTTTTGGATTTTATCATCCAATCATTGCCAAATGCTTTAGAAATATCGGATATATTGTAATTAGGGTCATTTTTATCAATGCGCTCCGGTGCTATGCCCGGTATGTTGCGGCTACCATTGTCATAGCCAAGCCAATCGGTAGAAGACGTAGGGTTGTATTGAAAAGCATTGCCGGTAGTGCCCTGCCTGCTTGATGTTTGGAGGTTAAAGCTAATGGCATTTTTATCTTGTATAGAGGTGGTATATACCTTCACCATACCGCCTGCAAAGTCGCCCGGCAATTCAGGTGATGGTGTTTTGGAGATAAGCACGCGGTCAATTAAACCACTGGGAATGATGTCAAACGAAAAAGATTTTTTATCAGCTTCGCTGCTTGGTGCACCCGCATCGTTTAGCCAAACGGTGTTGTATCTGTCCGGCAAGCCTCTAATAACAACAAATCTGTCGTCTTGTATAGATACGCCGGGTATTCTCTTCACCACGTCTGCCGCATTTCTATCCATCGTTTTGGATATTTGCGAAGCACTGGTGCCGCTTACTACGGTATTGCTGGCGCGAATTTCATTGATAACCGCAAGCTCGGTATGGGTAAGCTTTTTGGCTTTTACTTCCGTAACGGTAAGCACTTTGGCTTCCGGCTTCATTACCACATCTTTTACTATTTCTGTTTTTCCTTCAAACTTTATGGTAACCGTTTCGGTGATAAAAGACATGTAGCTAAACTCTAACAAACATTCAGCTTTGTCTATGCCGTTGATTTCGTATCTACCGTCTATATCCGTTACTGCGCCTTTGTCTGTCCCAGTAACTTTAACTACTACGCCTATGAGAGGGGCGTTTGTTTTATCTTCTAATACTGTTCCTTTAATGGTGGCTGCAAAAGTGCAAGCCGAAAATAAGCAAAGAAGAGCGGTTAATATGAACTTCACCGTAGAAATGATTTTTTACGGGAGGCAAAACTACCTTTCTAAAACGGTGTTACTAAGGATTTGATATTAAATTTACATTACCAAATTATTACTCTAATATGAACAGATTTTACCGCTTCCATTCTGCCAAGCATTCAGGTTTTTGAAAGGCGGCTATTGTTTCATGGTATAGCTTTTCATATTGGGGTATAATGTTGTGCTTGGCAAAGCGTTTGGCTTGGGTTAATGCAGCGGTTTTAAAGGCTTTCAGGGTGGTGGTGTCTTGTACAATGGTAAGGGCATTTTTGCTCATATCTTCTACATCGCCTACATTGCTAAGGTAGCCGGTCTCTCCGTGTATGTTAATTTCCGGCAACCCTCCTGCATTGGTACTGATAACCGGCACGCCACATGCCATAGCTTCTAATGCCGACAAGCCAAAACTTTCTGTGGCAGATGGCAGAATGAACAGGTCAGATATGCTTAATATTTCGCTTATCTGCTCCTGCTTGCCCAAAAACCGTACATCGGCATACAGTCCCAATTCACGGCTTAAATCTTCGGTTTTCATGCGCTCCGGTCC
The DNA here is from genome assembly GCA_010021705.1 of Chitinophagia bacterium. Taxonomy (GTDB): domain Bacteria; phylum Bacteroidota; class Bacteroidia; order Chitinophagales; family Chitinophagaceae; genus RGMU01. Next base: position 1,843 of record RGMU01000124.1, read on the forward strand.
ATCGCCTATCATGAGCAGCTTGGCAGGCATTTCTTTTCTAACGCGTTCAAATATGTATATCACATCTTCCACACGCTTTACGGCTCTAAAGTTAGACACATGTACCAATATCCGCTCTCCGTGTGGCGACATCATTTGCTTAAAGTGGTCTTTGTCGGTTTGGTGGAACTTTTTTATGTCCACAAAGTTGTGAATAACTTTTATGTCTTTTTCAATGTTAAACGACCTTAGCGTTTCTTCTTTTAAGCTGTGAGACACTGCCGTAACGGCATTGCTTTCGTTAATGGAAAAAGCCACCACGGGGGCATAAGTAGGGTCTTTGCCTACTAAGGTTATATCTGTGCCGTGCAGGGTGGTAATAAAGGGTATAGACAGCCCCGACTTGCGCAATATCTGCATGGCAAAGTAGGCAGCAGACGCATGGGGAATGGCATAGTGCAAGTGCAAAAGGTCTAACTGTTGGTTCACTATCACATTCACCATTGTGCTGGCTAATGCGGTTTCATACGGAGGAAAGGCAAACAAGGGATATTTAGGCACTTTTACCTCATGGAAATATAAATTGGGGTGGAACGCTTGATTCAGCCTAACCGGCTGCTCATAAGTAATAAAATGTATTTCATGCCCGTCATCAGACAATGCCATGCCCAATTCGGTAGCCAACACACCGCTACCGCCAAAGGTTGGATAACACACAATGCCTATTTTCATTAATTATATGTTTTGCAGGGCAAATATCTGTTCAATAATTGGTATATGCACAATATCACTATTGAATGTAGCTATATTAATTTATTGTGAACCTATTTTTGCATTCACCTACCATATCTGCACCTCTGTTTCTAAAGCTATCTCAAATTGGGCATATACCTTTTGCTGTATTTCTTTTGCTAAAGATAGCAACTCCGCACCGGTTGCGCCTCCATAGTTTACCAACACTAACGCTTGTTTGCTGTGCACGCCGGCATTGCCCTTTTTGTATCCTTTGTAGCCAATAGTTTCTATCAACCAGCCGGCGGGCACTTTCATTTGCTCGGCACTTGGGTAAGCCGGCATGTTGGGGTAGTGTGCTATTAAACGCTGATAGTGAGCTAATGAGATAACCGGGTTTTTGAAAAAGCTGCCCGCATTGCCGGTAATGGCGGGGTTAGGCAGCTTGCTTTGCCTTATGGCTATCACGGCATCTGCCACTTGGCGCACTGTGGGGCTATCTACCTGATGCGCCTTAAAATAATCGGTAAGCGCGTTGTAGCTTACATTGGGTTGTTTGTTTTTGTATAACTTAAAATTGACCGAAGTTATCAACACTTTATTATCCGCAGGCATTCGCTTAAACACGCTATATCGGTAGCCAAATTGGCAGTCTGCGGCGGTTAAACTTTCAATAGATTGGGTGTTAAAATTCCAATAAAAAACAGACTCTATCACATCGGCTACTTCACAGCCATAAGCCCCAATGTTTTGAATGGGAGCCGCACCCACCGTGCCTGGTATTAGTGCCAAATTTTCTATGCCACACCACCCCTTATCAATGGCATGGCACACCCATTGATGCCAATTTTCACCCGCTACCACATTTATTACTACACTTTCACTGTCTTCTGCAACCGTAGTAATGCCTTTAAGCTGATTGTGGATAACTATTTTGTCCTCGCCAATATTTTGCGTAAGCAATATGTTGCTCCCGCCCCCTAATAAATAGTAGGGCGGGGCGGAAGGTAGGGCTGCAAGCTGTTCTATGGCTGTAAGAGGCATAAAGCGCGCTGCCGTAGCGTCTATGCCAAACGTATTATAGGGCTTTAGGGAAACATTATGTAAAAGCATAAGCAAATAAACGGTAGCATAAGCTGCTAAAGATATGACGCTATAAAATGTGCGAAATTACACTACATTTGCCATACAATATTTGATATATGTACACAAAAAGGTTAACTACGCTATTGCTTCTTATATTTATAACGCCGTGCTTAAAAGCCCAAACGCTTTGCCTCCGCAGTCAAAGTGTTAACAGCATGGACATTGTACTAAAAGGCGTGGACAGAGACGGGCACAGTTTTTACAAAACACTGTATAATGTATATGCAGGTTTCAACAAAACCTATTCCATTAACGAAATGATATATTGCCATGAGCTATACCGCAAAGACTATATGGAGCAAATGGGCTATGATACATCGGCACATTGGGAGTCTATTTTAGTGTATAATCAAAGCCTATTACGCCACGATTCCCTTAACATCACTCACAAAGCCAAGCATGCTTACCTGCCCCATGCCAATGTTAGAGCCAAAGTTACCATTACTACCGAGCGCAAACACTCCATTACCGAAGTAATATTAACAGACGAAGAAGAATAGCATTACTGCTTTTCAAAAACATTGTAGGCAATGTGTGCACCATCGGTAATGCTAACCATGTAAACACCGGCTACCAATGCCGATACATTAATATCACTCTGATTATGAGTGGTAATTACAGCTTTACCTAATCTATCTATTAAAGTAACGGTGTATGCGTTGTCGAAATTTTCAGGCACTTTTATATGAATGCTACCGTTTGCGCTCACCGGATTGGGGTATAAGGGAGCTACAAAAGGCGAAGAGGTTGCGGTAGGTTCTTCTATGCCGGTGGGAATGTAGCGCACACTGTCTCTATAACGAATGGTTGCAATGCGTTCTGTGGTGCCGGTAACGTTGGTAGTTATCCATAATAGCGGGTAATGCTCACCGTTGGCAAGCCATTTATACTCTATGGTGTGGCGCGGAATGTTGAACGGAAAGCCTGAAAAATTGATAGAGTCTGCGCCTATTACTTCCGACCTTACGCGAATGCAGTTCACCGGACTTGGGCGGTAGGGTGTTTTTATTGTACCCCAAGCATCTACACGGGTAAAACGGTTGCCCTTTTGCCTTATAGAGCCTACAGAAGCCAAAGAAATATTGAGCAAATAGGCAGAACTGTCATAGCGCAAATAGGTAAGCGGAAAGTGAAACCAGTCGTCATCAATAGTATAATTGAACGGAGTGGGTACGCCTGCTATTTTGGCAGCAAAAGCTACCGCAGAAAACTTCGTATTGCTTGATTTTTTCTCAAAAAAAGTATAAAGTTCTGTGATAGAAACGGGTAAGGCAGATGCACCGGGAAAGCTGTCGGACACCTTATAACCATAAGCCTGCAAAGATATAAGCGCATAAAACGGGCTAACGCTAAGGGCTGATTTATAAGCATCTACACCCTGTGCTGTGGGTACAAGGCTTGTAAAATCCCATGTACGGCTGGTGCCGGTATCGTTAAGGTCAATGGTGGAAGCCATAGGCGATGCGCTGCTCCAGCGAAGCGTATCACCGGAAACAGGCATATCGGCATGGGTAATGGTAATTTGAGCTTGGCTGCGAACTGCAAATAGTAAAAAGAGAAGTGTAAGTTTTTTCATATTCAA
>RGMU01000125.1 GCA_010021705.1 Chitinophagia bacterium
AGGCTTTCCGGTCTCTGTCCAATAAATTATATACGGATTTTCTGCAATTCTTTCATCAAATGTTTTTTGCGTCCACCTCCAACCCAAGCTACTTACCACTTTTCTACCATTAATAATCCGTTCTTCTCCTTTGCTATTGGTGTTAGAATTTTGCTCTAATGCCACATGTTGAAAACGCCTATTGGTTTCTTTTTCAAGATATGGAAATTTTTTAGCCCAATTTTTATTATCCGGCTGCTCATATTGAAGATAAAAGCAACCGGGTTTTGCGCTTTTAGAATAGTAAAAAATAATATCGCTAATACTATCAAACCGTGTGGTGGACAGACTATGTACTGCATAGCGTTTCCATGTAATTTCATTCTGAAATTCCCCACCGCGTGCACAAAAAAGGCTATCCAACACCAATTTCAAATAATGGCTTGCCGTAGGGTCGCAGTGCAAGTAAAAGCTACCCGTGGGCTTTAGCACTCGGTATATTTCAGCTATGCGCAGAGTCATACTTATCAGATATGCCATTAAAGCACCATTACCCAATACCTTTTTCAGCCCTATTATCAGTTCAATACATTGTAGCGGGTATAGCTGTGTAGTGCCTGCGGTTATTTCGTTATATCCCTCAATAGCTATATCATCCCAAGTCCAAGTATCGGTAAAGGCTTGTGCCTGCGCTTTATCTTCCGTGCCAATGTTGTTATAAATTTGGTTGTAGTTGCGCTTGCTGTTAAACGGTGGGTCTATGTAGCATAGGTCTATACTGCCTGCGGGTATGTACTTACGCAATACTTCTAAATTGTCGCCGTAATATAATTGATTAGCGGTTAGTTGGTTTGCCATTATTTTACTCCATGAAATAACAAAGGTAATTAATAATGCGTGTTATGTTTTGTGAAGAAATTAGTCCGCATTAAATACTTTTCCACTTACCTTAAAGGCGATATAAAACGAAAAAACCGCCCCAATAAAAGGCGGTTTTTTCTCGGTGCGCTCCCTTCAGGACTTGAACCTGAGACCCTCTGATTAACAGTCAGATGCTCTAACCAGCTGAGCTAAGGAAGCATAAAATTCACTGAAAACATCTGCTGATTCACTCACATTTTCAATGGGAGCGCAAAGATAAAGAATAGGTTTGAGAAGAAAAAATATTTGTGGATATTTTTTTCACAACCCAACTTTTTTTGCCATGATAGGGTCTATTAAGAACTATCATGTACTTATTAGCAATAGTAGGTATAAAAATTAGGTAAAAAGCCTGCTTTTTTGCTCCATTATGCCACTTTTAGCGAATTTATCCCCTAATTTGAGCACAACGCCGGAAAAGTTGAAGTTTATAATTAAATAATATGATAGTTGGTAAAATAGTGCGTAATTTTGCGCCAAAATTGAAAATTATGTATGCGCTTTACATATAAACATATCACCCTTGTTATCACATTTTTAATGGCTACGGCAAGTGCCTGCTTGGCACAGCTTACCGTATATCCGTCTTCAACGGCAGCGTTGCTAACTGCAAAGCTAACCGGACCCGGTATTACCATTATTAGCGATACATTAATATGCAATACTGCTGCCAACGGCACATTTGTTTCCGTTAGCACCCCTATTGCCTTAGACAGCGGTATCCTATTATCCACCGGCAGGGCAGCAAGTGCATCCGGTCCGGAATCCGGTGTTACCTCCACTTCTTTTAGCGGTGCCGGCGATGCTGATTTTACTTCGGCTTTATTGGGTACAACCTCCATTTCCCGCGATGCCTGTGCACTCATTATCAACTTTGTACCCAAAGGCGATACCGTTAGGTTTAACTATCAATTTGGGTCAGAAGAGTATATCAATTCCACCTGCGGAAGCTACAATGATGCGTTTGCGTTTTGGATTTCCGGACCCGGCGTCAGCTCTTCGCTGCCCGGGGTTAACATGGCATTAGTGCCGGGCACCAGCATTCCTATTACGGTGAATAGCGTTAACAGTGGCACACCCTGCGGTAGCTGTAGCATTTCCACTTGCAATGCCATGGGTAGCGGTTCGCCTTTTACCGCCTACTATATTAACAATACCGGTGGCACATCTATCAGCTATAGAGGCTATACACGCGTGCTAACGGCTAAGCATTGGGTAATACCTTGCGATACCTACCGCATTAAAATGGCTATTGTAGATGCGCTTAACTACACCTACGACTCCGGTGTGTTTATTGAAGCTGGTAGCCTTAAATCTAATGTTTATCAGTTTAACCATACCTTTGGCAGCACTGTATTGTCTGTGCCTAATACCTTAGTAAAAGGTTGTAGCCCCGACTCCTTAAAAGTAACAAGCGAATTTGCAGTGTCTTACCCCGTTACGCTCCGCTTGTCTTATGGAGGGACTGCCTTTCCGGGCATAGACTATGCTACCCTACCCGACTCTATAGTCATACCTGCGGGAGCTACCCGCGCCGCTCTTGAGGTGATGCCATTGCGCACATCAACAACCGGCACTAAAACTTTGATTGCTTACCTAACTTCTGCTGCGTCTTGCGGGGTGATAGACTCTATATTAATTACTATTTTAGACGAGCCGAGTGTTAACATGATTACCCGCGATACTACAATATGTACAGGTCGCCCATTGCGTATTGCAGCCACATCTTCTGCCGGATTAAGCTACTCATGGTCTCCGGCTACTTATTTAGACAACCCAGCCATTCTTAACCCCACATCTACACCCGGAGCCACCACTACATACACCTTAACGGCAGTGCTACCCGGTGCGCCATGCCCTTCTATATCCAAAGTATTAACCATCAATGCCGTTAATCCTATCTTTAATATCTTAACTCCCGATACCACCATTTGTCAAGGCTCTTCCTTCACCATTCGCGTAAATGGAGAAGACAGCATTGCCTATAATTGGTTGCCGGCAACCGGGCTTAATTCCGGTGCTTATAAGCAGCCCGTAGCCTCCCCCACATCAACCACAATCTACACCTTAACGGGCACATTCCCGCGCTTAGGTTGCACCGCTACCGCACCATTAAATGTAACCGTAATACCTACCGACTTTGTTATTTCCACACGCGATACAGCAGTATGCTCCGGCAATAACTTAACGCTTTATGCCACCATAAACCCTTCTTCAGGACTATATACTTATCTATGGTCAGGACCCGGAGGATACTCTTCTATTCTACTAAACCCGGTAATAACTACTGTATCCGAAGCCTTTACCGGTACTTACACCATAAAAGTTACGTTAAACGGCTTGTGTAGCAAAGACACTACCCTGCGCGTAACGGTAAATCCTTCGCCCAATGCACCTATTTTAGCCCGCCCCATAGAAGTTTGCTATTTAGCACCCGCCATGCCACTGCACGTAGAAGGATATTCTAATTTGCTGTGGTATTCTTCCGAAACCGACAGTGTGCCTTCGGTAGTGCCTCCCTATCCGCGTATGGATACATTAGGCAAACAACGCTTCTTTGCCTCTCAAATATCGTTTGACAACAACTGTATTGGGTTTAAAGTACCTATAGACATAGAGGTGGTATCTTGCTGCAATGGCGCGGTATATATACCCAATGCTTTCTCACCCAATAATGACGGATTAAACGACTATTTCCGTGTGGACAAAACAGCCGATTATGCCCTTCACTTGTTTGAAGTATATGACCGTTGGGGCAACTTAATATTCCATGCCACAAACGATAAACCTTATTGGGACGGTACATACAAAGGCGAGCCCGCCGATGTTAATACCTATCACTATGTAGCACGGCTAAACTGCATAACCGGTAAAGAAAAAGAAATTTTACTTAAAGGCACAGTCAATTTAGTGCGTTAATGCAGGCATAAATAGTACTTTATTTGAGGTTTCTATTTCGCTAATCAAATCCATTTATTACTTTTGGCATAAAATAATAAAATATGGCAGAAGCAATTCGCTTGCCCTTGCTAAGCGATACCATGACAGAAGGGAAAATCGTTGCTTGGAATAAAAAAATTGGCGACCTGGTGAAATCTGATGACGCTATTGCTGAAGTGGAAACCGACAAAGCTACTATGGAAGTGTTGCCTCCAACAGACGGTACACTACTATATATAGCAGCTAATGTGGGCGAAAGTGTGCCGGTAAACGGCATTATAGCCATAATTGGCAAGCCGGGTGATGATTTTGAACATTTATTGCCCACCAACATTAGCCCTACAGTTACCGCAACAGTTGAAGTTGCGCCCTTGCCGGTTGCGCCCGCTATTGTTGCAGAAGCACCTAACGTTATTCTACCCTTGCCTTCATCTACCATAACAGATGCAAAAACGGTAGAAATGCCCTTGCTAAGCGATACCATGACAGAAGGCAAAATAGTGGCATGGCATAAAAAAATAGGCGATACGTTGAAAAGCGATGACATAATAGCCGAAGTGGAAACCGATAAGGCTACTATGGAAATAATGCCTTATGTGGACGGAACACTATTATACATAGGTGTGGAAGAAGGGCAAGCAGCTAAAGTAAACCAAATTATTGCCATTATCGGCAAGCCGGGTACGGACATTACACCGTTATTGCACCCTGCAAGTGCCCCTGTTGCTACTAACAGTACTATACCTACAGATGCCCCTGATGCCCCTGCTACCACCCCTATCGCAGATGCGGGTAGTGCCCACGATGATTTGGGAAGGGTAAAAATATCGCCATTGGCTCGTATGCTGGCAGAAAGCAAGCATATTGACCTAAGAACATTGGTAGGCACGGGAGATGGTGGTAGAATTGTGAAAAGAGACATTGAAAATTATGTGCCTCCGGCTACAGTAGTGCCACCTGCGCCAATAACAATGCCGGCACAAGCCATACAAGCACCGGTTGCAAGCGAACCCATACGTAACGTAGAATTGCCGGTAATGGCTTCTGCAACGGCAACCCTACCCGATGCGGTACATACCGATATACCGGTAACTCAAATGCGGAAAATCATAGCCCAACGCCTAAGCGACAGCATGTTTAATGCGCCTCACTTCTACCTTACCATGCAAATAGCAATGGATAATCTGTTGCAAGGTAGAAAAGATATTAACAAAACATCTGCCGTTAAAATATCGGTAAACGATATGATACTGAAATGTTGCGCTATGGCACTGCAAAAACACCCGCAGGTAAATAGCTCTTGGATGGGTGATTTTATTCGCCAAAACCATAATATTAACATAGGCATGGCTGTTGCTATACCTGATGGATTGGTGGTGCCGGTGATAAAAAACGCCAACAAAAAATCGCTTTCTGAAATTGCAACCGATGCCACAGAAC
>RGMU01000126.1 GCA_010021705.1 Chitinophagia bacterium
AAGGCGATTTTCAAGAGGTGATAGACGATAACACGCTTACCGATTCAGGGGCTGTGAGCAAGGTATTACTGTGTTCCGGTAAAATATACTTTGAGCTATTAGAGCAGCGTACAGCCATGCAAAATACCGCTATAGCCATACTGCGCTTAGAGCAAATCTATCCTTTGCCTTACAAGCAATTAGAACAGTTAAAAGCGAAATATGCTGTTGCAGAGTGGTATTGGGTGCAGGAAGAACCGCGCAATATGGGCGCGTTGCCTTATTTGCTCATGAATTTTGATTTGTTTAACTTAAAGTATATCAGTCGCCCCGCAAGCGCATCGCCTGCCACCGGATTTGCCAAGCTACACGCCCAAGAGCAAAAAGCAATAATAGACCAAGCCCTAAGCTAATGTTTTAGCGCAATTTTGTGCTTTATTTTGGTTACTATATTTCCAAATTCAGCATCATTTTGCAATTCGTTCAGGGTGAACCATTCTACCGTAGTATCCGGTGGTGGGGTATAGCTCTTAATAGGGTGCTTGTATTGAAACAAATACCTAAAATCGTGGTGATAATGCGCAGGCTCTTGCTTTTTAGCATTGGCGGGTATTAGGTGGCTGTCTATGTCAAAGGGGAGTTGTTGAGTGGTGCTATCTAAGTGAATAACGGTATAGGCATCAGGCGTTAGCTGTAGTTCCTCTTCTGTTTCTCGCATGGCGGCAGCAAGGAAAGACGTGTCATTAGCCTCAATATGCCCACCGGGTTGTAGCCATCGGTTAAGCCATGCGTGCCGGTGGAGTAATAAATGCGTGCCGGTGGCAACTATAATAAATGCGCTTGCGGTAATATGCCCCGCTGCGTTTTTTCTGTCTATAACGCTGAGGGGCATGGTATTAAGCAGATACTGCTGCAATAGGGCGCATCGTTGCCCTTCTTCAGGGAAAACGGATAAATAGGCGTTAAGCAGGCTTATTGCGGTATTTTGTTCTGTCATAGATTTTTTATAACCATTGCCATAAGTTAATACATTGCACTGCTTCTTTAACGTCATGCACCCTAAGTATGTTTGCCCCCTGTTGCAGGGCTACTATATGCAGTGCCGTGGTGCCGTTAAGTGCCTCTTCGGCAGATAGTTTTAAAGGCTTGTACACCATGCTTTTGCGGGAAATGCCTACTAATATTGGCTTTTGCAATATTTGAAGTGTACTAAGATTTTTAAGCAGCAAATAGTTGTGCTCTATTGTTTTGCCAAAGCCAAAGCCGGGGTCTATAATTACATCATAAATGCCGGCATCGGTACATTTTTTCAGCGTATCGGTAAAGTATTCCAATACTTCTAAGGTCAGATGGTTATAATGCGGGTCGGTTTGCATGGTGGCGGGTGTACCCTTAATGTGCATGGCTATATAAGGCACTTTTAAGGCAGATACAGCCTTTAGCATATTTTCAGACAGCTGCCCTGCGCTAATATCGTTTACAATATCTGCGCCTGCCGTAATGGCATGGTAGGCAGTAGAGGCATGGTAGGTGTCAATAGAAAGCCATGTATCCGGGAACCGGCTGCGAATGGCATCAATAACGTTTAATACCCTTGCTTGTTCAATTTGCGGGTCTATTATCGGCTCTCCGGGTTTGGTGCTTGCCCCCCCAATATCTAATATTGTAGCACCTTCATCAAGCATTTGTTCTGCCTTGCGTAGCAGGCTATCCGTATCGCTTTCTTTGCCTTTATTGTAAAAGCTATTGGGTGTGGCATTCAGTATTCCCATCACTATGGGCTTATCCAGCACAAGTAATTTACCTTTAGAAACAATAGAGCAGGGTATGGTGTTACTCATGCCGTAAAACGCTTAAAATCGTGGTGGAGGCAAAGGTAAAACGAAAAAATATGTTATCACATACTTAACATTCCTATAAAAAGTGGTACATTAGGTGGTTTATTATTTATTTGTTATTTATCTTGCTTGCTTTTTCCGTGCCGGAGTACAATAACGGTATATACTTTATAGTTTTTTAGATACATGCACAAGGTAATTACAGTATTTTTATGGCTACTTCGCCTCACATTGGGAGGTCTATTTATATTTTCAGGCGTAGTAAAGGCAAACGACCCGTTAGCCCTTGCCTACAAAATGAATGAAATTTTTGAGGTTTGGCATTGGGACTTCTTTGTGCCGTATAGCTTAGCATTATCCGTTGCCATGATTTCCTTTGAAATATTTGCCGGTGTGGCAGTTATAGTGGGCAACTTTTTTAGAATGTATGCCTATTCTATGCTTGCCATGAATGTGTTTTATACCTTTTTAACATGGTTTGTATGGAAATCGGGCAAAATTCACGAATGTGGCTGCTTTGGCGAATGTATTAAAATAGCCAATGATGTTACCTTTTATAAAGATGTAGCCTTAACGTCTATCAACCTCATATTGTGCATTTTCTCGTTGAGCGTATTCCCTATTTTTCATAAGCCGGCAGTAAACTTTGGTATAGTATTTGGGGCATTGGTGTTTTCTTTGGTGGCACAGTGGTACACGCTCACCTATCTGCCGGTGGTGGACTGCCTCTCATTCAGACCCGGTAATAATCTGTGGGAAAAAATGCAGATACCGGATGGTGGAGGTGCCCCGGAAAACGAAAATACTACCCTGTATGTATATGAAAAAAATGGCGAAGTGCAAAGTTTTACGCAACAGGAAATTATAGATAAAAAAATAACCCAAGACCCTAAATGGAAGTTTGTAGAGGTGAAGGAGGAGGTGAAAAAGGGTAAGCAGGTTAAGGAAGAGGTGAAGCCTGAAATACCGCGTGATTTTTCGCTAAACGGTGTTGACGGTAAGGACTATACCAAGCAAATATTAACAGACTCCGGTTACACTTTTTTTTGGATAGTGCGCGATGTTGAAACTTACAACAAAAAGAACTTAGACAGAATTACTGCTTTAGCCCAAAAAGCAGCCGAGCTAAAGGTGAAGTTTTATGTGCTTACCACCGCCATGCCCGATGACTACAGCCAATTAAGAGTGGACTGGAACATGAAAAACGTAACCTTTTTTACCATAGACTATGTGATAAGCAAAACAGCCATCAGAACCAATCCCGGGCTAATGTTGTTGCACAACGGTGTGGTGGAAAAGAAATGGAGCTACATGAGCTACCCTAAAGATATAGTTTTTGAAAATAGCAACCTTGTATGTAAATAATACTATCATTCCGGCATAGATATTACCTTTGTGGTACATAATAGCTGAAAATGAATCAAAGTATAGTAACGGTGGAATGCCCCCGTGATGCCATGCAGGGTTGGAAGCCTTTTATTCCCACAGAAACTAAGATAAATTACCTTAATGCTTTACTTAAAGTAGGCTTTAACGTATTAGACTTTGGCTCTTTTGTATCAGCGCAAGCCATACCACAGTTGGCAGATACCAAAGACGTGCTAAAGCACTTAGATTTGAGCCAAACATCTACTAAGCTGTTGGCGATTATAGCCAACACAAGGGGGGCAGAAGAAGCCCTCCAATACCCACAGATTGACTACTTAGGCTTTCCGTTTTCTATATCGGAAACATTTCAAATGCGCAATACCAACAAAACCATCGCACAGTCGGTAATGCAAGTGGCAGAAATTCAAAGGCTATGCTTACAAGCCAAAAAACAACTCGTGGTGTATATCTCTATGGGCTTTGGCAACCCTTATGGAGACGCTTACAGCCCTAAAGTGGCTATAGATTGGGTGGCTAAGCTCGCAGAAATGGGCATTAAAACCATTGCATTGGCAGATACCATTGGTGTGTCTAATCCGGAAAACATTAAGGCGTTGTTCACTAAACTAATTCCTACATTTTCTTACATAGAATTTGGGGCGCATTTTCATTCCACACCGCATAGCCGGCAAGAGAAAATAGCAGCTGCCTACCAAGCCGGTTGCCGCAGGTTTGATACCGCCATAAACGGCATTGGAGGCTGCCCAATGGCAGAAGATGAGTTGGTAGGCAACATTGCCACAGAAAGCCTTATAGACTTTTGTAATGCTAACCATATTGCCCTAAACCTTAACCAAAGTGCCTTTGAAGAAGCTGCACAAATTGCATCTTCTATTTTTTTATAGCGTGTTTCAAAATAAGTAATAATGTCAACAACGGGTGAGATAAGAAGGGTAACAACCAACACATTGCAGGCAATGAAGCAAGCCGGCGAAAAAATAAGCATGTTAACGGCTTATGACTATTCCATGGCTAAGATATTAGATGAAGCCGGCATAGACGCACTGTTGGTGGGAGACTCCGCCTCCAATGTAATGGCAGGGCATGAAACCACGCTCCCCATCACGTTAGAACAAATGATATATCACGCGCAAAGCGTGGTAAGGGCGTGTAAGCGATGCTTAATTGTAGTTGACTTGCCTTTTGGCTCTTATCAAGGTAATAGCAAAGAAGCCTTGCATACTGCCATTAGGGTAATGAAAGAGTCGGGGGCACATGCCGTGAAATTGGAGGGTGGGGCAGAGGTGATAGAGTCCGTAAAGCGCATTCTAACCGCAGGAGTGCCGGTTATGGGGCATTTGGGGCTAACGCCACAAAGCATCTATAAATTTGGCACCTACACCGTAAGGGCAAAAGAAGAAGCCGAAGCCGAGCTATTGCTCCATAATGCACAGCTATTGGAGCAGGAGGGTTGCTTTGCCATAGTGTTAGAGAAAATACCGGCAATGTTAGGTAAAAAAGTGGCAGAAACTGTTAAAATACCCATAATAGGCATTGGCGCGGGCAAGCACGTGGACGGTCAGGTGTTGGTAATGCACGATATGCTGGGCATAACCAACAATTTTTCGCCCCGCTTTTTGCGCCGCTACGCCAATCTATACGATACCATACACCAAGCTGCACAAGACTACATTGGCGATGTTAAAAAGCAAAACTTTCCTAACGATAAAGAACAATATTAATGCCTAATATTGCAGCGTGGAATAGCATAAATAGTGCCTTAACGCAAAAAAATGTTGTGTTAATAGCCGTTTCCAAAACCAAACCCATAGCCGACATTCAGGCTTTGTATGAGGCAGGGCAACTTGATTTTGGCGAAAATTACGTGCAGGAGTTAACAGACAAACAAGTGCAACTACCGCAGGCTATACGGTGGCACTTTATTGGGCATTTACAAAGCAATAAAGTAAAATATATAGCCCCCTTTGTGCAGCTAATTCATGGGGTCGACAGCTATTCGCTACTAAAAGAAATC
>RGMU01000127.1 GCA_010021705.1 Chitinophagia bacterium
TTACATCGCTGTGGTCAGGGCATCTATAGTTGCCCACCGTTACGTCTCTTTCTCTGAACTTACCCGGGATGGCTTCAAAATATTCTCCCAAGCTGTTACCCACCATTTTATGTAATTTGAGAAGTAGTTCAGGTGTTACAAGTTGCCATTTATCTTCTATTATCACTTCTTTAAGAAGTTGAGTAAAAGCGTCCAAAATGTTTTTTACTTCTTTTTCTTGGTACTCTTTGCTGGGTGGTAGTTTTTCTCCTTTTAGTATTCGTTCTATTTCCTCTATGGTTAATGTATTCCCTTCTATTGCCGTAGTGGCTTGCCCACCTTTGATAAGGGTTACACTCATTAGTTGTTGGTAATAACTTGGCAGAATGGGAGTCTGTTTAATAGCTTGAATGAGCGCATCACACTGCCCCAGCACATAATAGTCTGAGTGCGTTAGTTGCAAAGGCTCGTTAAATGCAAGATGTGGATATTCTCTTGATAAGCTCATATTGGCGTTTAAATAATAATAGATAATAGTACAGACAAAAATTAGGACAAATATAGGGACATAAATTAAGACAAAAAGCCTAATTTTTTATCCTATCGCTTCACCTGCTCGTTATACAGTTGTATTCTGTTGGTATTAATAGGTAGCCCAAGCGCTTCATACATATAGTCTTGTAGGGTGGTGCGTACATTCTTGGTGTTGATGAGGGTGTTGGAGGCAGAGGGGTTTACGCGGTTGCTTAGGAACACAAACACAATGCCGGTTTCAGGGTCTGCCCATGCGCAAGTGCCGGTAAAGCCCTGATGCCCAAACGCAGCTGCCGAGCACCGGCTACCTGCCGGTCCGCCATCGTTGGGTGTGGTGGCAGGTTTATCAAAGCCTAAGCCTCTATGGTTTAGCAAGCTGCCATAGCGGGTAAATTGGGCTATGGTAGCAGGTTTAAAATATGGTTTGCCCGCATAGCTGCCTTGTTGTAGCAACATTTGCATAATAGCCCCCACTTCAGCTGCGGTGGAAAATAAACCCGCATGACCTGCCACCCCTCCTAACATGGCAGCGCAAGGGTCATGCACATAGCCCCTTATTTGCTGCTTGCGGAACACATTGTCCCACTCGGTGGGTATGATGCGGTTACTGTCAAATTGCTGTAAAGGCTGATAAAGCGTATGCGTAAGCCCCATGGGCTGGTAGAAATTGGTATATACATATTGGTTAATGGGCTGACCCGTTACTTGCTCTACCACTTTAGCCAATAGTAAAAAGTCTAAATCACTATAAACACTTTTGCCGGCATTGGATAGGGGGCTTTGCATTATCTGCAACCACATACTATCGCGGTATTCGTCCCACAGATAGCATTCGTTAGCTATTTGCACCGAATAGTTTTTAGAAGAAGATTTTTTAACATACCCTTTTTTTATCTTGCCTTTACTATTTAGTAGTTGTGTGTAAAAGGGTATCCAACTTACCAACCCTGCCTGGTGAAGCAGCAAATTTTGCAGGGTAATTTTGGCTTTATTAGTGCCTACGGTTAGGGGTAAATAGGTGTCCAATGTGGCATTAAGGTCTATTTTGTCTTGTTCTTGCAAGCGCATAATGGCTAATGTGGTGGCTAATATTTTGGTACAAGAGGCAAGGTCATAAAGCATACCCGTATCGGTGGGTTGTATTTTTTCATAATTGGCATAGCCTATAGCTTTATGGTAAAACATATTACCATTGCGAGAGGCTAATATTTGACAGCCTGGGAATGCCCCTTCGGCTATACAGCGACTTATAAAGCTATCGGCACTGTCTATTGCCTGCCTATTTATTACGCCTGCTTGCGTTTCCGTAGCACTAAAATTAAGCTGTGTTGGTTTTTTTGCCAACGGAGTTGCAACGGTAGTAGCGGGTTTTTCCACTACTTTAGGCACAATACTTTTACCGTCTTTACAGGCAAAAACAGGGAGTTTGCCCATGGGCTTTCCGGCAAGCAGCAGCATTTTTGCCATCTCAGCTTCTACCACCGAGTCGTCTTCATAGCCCACTATCACGCTTTGCGCTCCACAGCAATACTGCATGGTATAGGCATTGCCCAAGAGGATTATTAAGTTGTTGTTTTGCATGGAAGCAGCGATTAAAAACTGTAACACATTATCGTTTAACCCATAGTTGCCTGCGGGAGCAAGGTTAAGATTATGCACCGCAGTAATAATAGTAGCATAGCGTTGCAGGCTGTCTATGCAGCGATTGGCATCAGCTTTTGAAGCATTCTTAGGTAGCCATATTCCTTGAATGGCAGGATTAGCCGCTTTTAGCTGCTTGAACAACACGGCTGTGCTATCGGTATTAATGCCAATGTAGGCTATTTTTTGGGCTTTAGTAATGGTGGGCAAAATGTGGTTGTTGTCGCTTACCAATGTAATGGCTCGCTTTGCCGTAACGGCTCTAAAACTGTCAATATCTGCGTTAAGCAAATTGACAAGGTTGTTGGTATCCAAAGTGGTAAAGTGTGCCAAGCCTGCATCATATTTGGCATAAAGTATTTTTTTAACACTATTATTCAGTTGTTCCACCGGCACCATACCACTGTCTATGGCTTGGCTTATGCGTGCTATGGCTTTGGTGGGGCTTTGAGAAAACAGAAGAATGTCGTTACCGGCTTTGAAGGCTCTTAATTCGGCTTCGCCGGGCGGGAAAAACTTATTTACTCCCTCCATATCTAAGGCATCGGTAACTATCAGTCCTTGATAGCCCATTTGTTGTTTCAATAGCTCCGTTACAACCGGGTAGGAAAGGCTTGAGGGCAAGTGAGGCGTTGTGTCTAAGGCAGGTAATTCTAAATGGGCTGTCATTACGCTTTTTACGCGACAGGCAAAAAGGGCTTTAAAGGGCACAAGCTCCATAGTATCTAAGCTCGGTAGCGATTGCGTAATAAGCGGTAGGTCTTTATGGCTGTCGGTTTGGGTGTTGCCATGACCCGGAAAGTGCTTAGCACATGCAATCACACCATTATTTTGCATACCTTTCATATAAGCAATGCCTAATCTTGCTACCCAATACTTGTATTCCCCAAAAGAGCGGGAGTTGATAACGGGGTTGGCAGGGTTATTATTAACATCTATGTCCGGTGCAAAGTTGATGTGAACACCCATTAGCTTGCACTGCCGGGCAATGGAAACGCCCATAGCATATACCAATGCCGTGTCTCGCGCCGCGCCTAACATCATTTGACGCGGATACCGCTTCACGCTGTCTAAACGCATGCCCAAGCCCCATTCTGCGTCCATTGCTATGAGGAGCGGCACTTGTGCGCTTTGTTGAAAACTATTGGTGAGTGCCGCTTGATGCGAAGCTGTGCCTTGCATAAATATAAGCCCGCCAATTTGGTGGTTCAGCAGCATTTTTCTAATACTGTCTTCATTGTATTTTTTGCCGCCGCTGTAAGCCGGCACCATCAGCAACTGCCCAATTTTTTCTTCCCTGCTAAGGCTGTTAAACACACTGTCCACCCAGTGATGCCTTGCCATAGCTTGTTTGTTTTCTTTAATCTTTTTTTGACCCCAAACCGGCTCTAAAAACAACACACAACAAACCGCAACCCGTAATATTCGCATAAAACACATGCTACAAATATAGCAAAAAAGCTGCAAAAATAGCGTAGCATTCTCACTAAAGGGTGTATGTGGATTACTTAATGTGTGCGGTATTGTTTTTATGCACTATTTTTGAGTGATTAATTGGTCATGTTTACACGACTTCTTTAGAATATAGCCCCATCAAATTTGAAAATGACCCTAACTTATAGCCATAAAAAATCGGAAAAGGAAATCCTAAATAGTACTTCTTCTATAGAACTATTAGAGGAAAAAGAAAGTGTTGATAGCCAAAATATGCTTATCAAAGGCGATAATCTGCCGGTATTAAAACATTTATTGGATAAGTTTAACCTGCAAGGTAAAATTGATTTAGTGTATATAGACCCACCCTTTGCTACCAATAATTCGTTTACCATTACCAATGGCAGGGCGAGTACAATAAGCAATAGCAAAAATGGTAATTTAGCCTACCAAGACACATTGGCAGGAGAATATTTTTTGGAATATTTACGTGAAAGGCTTGTTTTGCTTAAACATTTGCTATCGGAACAAGGGTCTATTTATTTGCATATAGACTACAAAATAGGACATTACGTAAAGATAATAATGGACGAGATATTTGGTATAAAAAACTTTAGGAATGACATTAGCCGCATAAAATGCAACCCTAAAAATTTTAGCAGAAAAGGATATGGCAATATAAAAGATATGATATTGTTTTACTCCAAATCGGATAATCCAATATGGAACGAGCCTAAAACACCCTATATGGAGGCAGATAAGGATAAACTATTTCCAAAAACAGACAAAGACGGCAGGCGATATACAACCATACCACTACATGCGCCGGGTGAAACCCAAAACGGAAAAACAGCCCAAAAGTTTAAGGGTTTGGCACCACCGCCGGGCAGGCATTGGCGGAGTGAAGTAAGCCTTTTGGATAGCTGGGACGAACAGGGGCTTATTGAATGGAGCATAAAGGGCAACCCGCGCAAAAAAATCTATTTAGACAGCAGGGAGGGTAAGCGTATGCAAGATATATGGGAGTTTAAAGACCCGCCTTATCCGGTTTATCCTACCGAAAAGAACAGCGAACTTATTGATTTAATTATCAAAACCTCATCAGCGCAAAATAGTATTGTTTTAGACTGCTTTTGCGGGTCGGGCACTACATTGGCTATGGCTGAAAAGAACCACAGAACTTGGATAGGCATAGACCAATCGGAAGAGGCGATTAATGCTACCATTAAAAAGCTAAGCCAATGTGGCACAACAACAGACCTGTTTCCTACGGCTTACCACCTC
Source organism: Chitinophagia bacterium (assembly GCA_010021705.1). Lineage (GTDB taxonomy): Bacteria > Bacteroidota > Bacteroidia > Chitinophagales > Chitinophagaceae > RGMU01. The sequence goes on from RGMU01000127.1 coordinate 4,873, forward strand.
TTTAAGGCGCAACCCATTGATAAGGGCGAAAATATGGCATAGCTTTTGCCTCTTCGCTACCTTCGGGAGGGGTGTGATTATACTGCCAGCGGGCACGTGGAGGCAGGCTCATTAATATGCTTTCAATCCTGCCATTTGTTTTTAAGCCGAATAGCGTGCCTCTGTCATGAATTAAGTTAAATTCTACATATCGCCCGCGTCTAAGTTCTTGCCATTCCACCTCCCGCATACCGTAAAGTTTATTTTTGTTTTTTTTAACTATTGGCAAATAAGCATCTAAAAAAACATTACCATTTGCTTGTTGAAACTCAAACAGGGCTTCATTAGTTTGGTCAGTATTGGGTCGCA
>RGMU01000128.1 GCA_010021705.1 Chitinophagia bacterium
TTTTTTTTCACCTTCGGGCTTAACCTTTTATGGAGGCTTAATAGTGGCTACGCTTGTCATTTACTATTACACCCGCAAGTTTAAGATAGATTTTAGGCATTTAGCCGATGCTGCTGCGCCTGCCATTATGCTTGCTTATGGCATTGGGAGGCTCGGTTGTCAGCTATCGGGAGACGGCGATTGGGGCATCTACAACACTGCTTATGCCTCTCAACCCAATGCAGCCATAGTGAGCGTTGCTCCTGCAGACACGGGAAAATACCATTATATGCTAATGCACTACAACAGCGAAACCGCAAAGCATGAACAGGCAGACCACATCTATTACCCCGCCGCTGCCGGCTTGCCCCAATGGTTAGTGGCAATGAACTATCCCCACAATGTGGCTTATGAAGGTATGCAGATTGAGGGCGATACCGGAGAGTTTAATAGAGTACTGCCAATATGCGTATTTCCCACACCTATTTATGAGTTTTTTGCTGCTATGCTACTGTTTGGGGTTATGTGGGGGCTAAGAAAAAGGTTAAATAAGCCGCTTGCCATGATAGCTCTTTATATGATATTTGCGGGCATTGAACGCTTTTTAGTAGAACTGATACGCGTAAATACCAAAATAGATTTAGGCTTTATAAAACCCACGCAAGCAGAGCTTATTTCAGTCTTTTTAGTACTTGGAGGCACATTGATATTGTTGTTGCCTCAAAAGAAAGAAAATGCACCTGAAGTGCTGCAATAGTGCTAATAATGGCAAAGATTTGTATTTTTGCCCCAATGAGCACACAAAGAAAATGGGCATTGCCGGCATTATTCTCTATGAAATGCCCCGTTTGTTTAGAGGGATTTGTATTTGTAAACAAGGGCATTTTTCCTTTACAAAACTTAGTAAAACTAAAGCCAAATTGCGATGTGTGCCACCAAAAACTGATTTCGGAAAGCAACAATGGAGGTGGAATAAACTATGCCTTAACGGTGATAGTGCTTTTCCTTAACCTCATTTGGTACTATCCTATATTCGGAATTACTTATAAAGACGATAGTATTTACTATTTCCTTACCACAAGTGCCATAATTGCCATAATATTACAGCCTTGGCTTATGCGTATCTCTCGCGTCATATATCTGTATCTCTATCTTAAAACAGGCGGTAAAGACCAATAGCAGCACTTATACTGTTGCCGTAGCCTTTTGGTAATAAGAAGAGTTTAGTTCCGGATTTGCCATTTCTGCCGCTTCAATAGGAGCAAAGGAAGATAATAGCTCTCCTCCGTTTTTTCTAACTGCTGTAGTGTGCTCGTAGTGGGCAGCGGGCTTGCCGTCTTTGGTTACTACCGTCCAGTCGTCTTTTAGGGTATATACATCACGCGTTCCTAATGTAATCATGGGTTCTATGGCAAGTACTATGCCTTCTTTCAGTTTTTTGCCATCGCCGCGCTTACCATGATTGGGCACTTGCGGGTCTTCATGTAGTTTTTTACCTACACCATGTCCCACAAGTTCACGCACCACGCCATAGCCATTTTCACGGGCGCAATATTGCTCTATTGCATAAGATATATCACCTACACGGTTGTTTTCTTTGGCTTGCGCTGTACCTTTAAGTACCGATTCTTTGGTGATGCGCAGCAGGCGCAGAGTGGCTTCCTGCACATTACCTATGGCAAAGGTGTAGGCAGAATCACCATGAAAACCATTCATATACACGCCGCAATCTATGGACACTATATCACCATCTTGCAGTAGGGTAGTGCCCGGTATGCCATGCACCACCACATTGTTGATAGAAATGCAAAGCGAACCGGGAAACCCATGATACCCCTTAAAAGAAGGTATGCCCTTATTGTCTTTAATAAAGGTTTCGGCTAGTTGGTCTATAGACTTGGTTGTAATACCCGGTTTTAGAAATTTAGCCACCTCCGTAAGCGTTGCCGATACCATTAGGGCACTCTTTCTTATAAGTTCAATTTCAGCGTTGGTTTTAAAAACTATCATTTTGTGGTGGTTAGTATTATTATTAAAAAATCCCTGCGCTTAGAAGGCAGGGATATATAAAAATTAAGGTGGCGAAAAAACTATGCAGAAACAGGGTTAACATTAGTACGACCCGTAATTCTGCCGGTTTTCATGAGTCCGTCATAGTGGTTCATTAGTAAATAACTTTCCACTTGCTGCAATGTATCTAATATAACGCCTACGCCTATCAGCATAGATGTTCCACCGTAAAAACTTGAAAATTCAGGGTTTACTTGTAGCGCAGACGCTATACCCGGTAAAATACCCGCAAGGGCTAAAAACACAGCACCCGGTAGCGTAATTCTATCCATAATGGTGGCAATGTAGTTGGCTGTTTCTTCACCCGGTTTTACGCTTGGAATAAAGCTGTTGTTACGCTTTAAGTTCTCTGCCATTTCTGTTGGGTTAAAGATAAGGGCGGTATAGAAATAAGTGAATAGAATAACCAATACGGCATAAATAAGGTTGTATATAAGCGAGTGGTTATCGGTCAGCTTATTGATAAAGTCTGAAGCGTCTTTATTATTGGTAGAGAAACCGCGAAATACGGAAGGAATAAACATCATGGCTTGCGCAAAGATGATGGGCATTACACCGGCAGAATTCACTTTTAAAGGTATAAAGTCGCGAGAGTTGGTAGCGTCTTTAGCAGATGTTGCTGTGCCTACTATGCGGCGTGCATAGTTAAGCGGTATTTTACGAACACCTTGCGTAAGCAGTATTAAACCCACTATAACGGCTATAAACACCGCAAGCTCAATAAGCAATATCAACCAACCACCGGAGCCTGCACCGCTGTTCTTAAAGTTAATCTCTTGCAATATAGCGTTGGGGAAACGGGCTAAGATACCCACCATGATAATAAGCGATGTACCATTACCTATGCCTGCCTCCGTTATGCGTTCACCAAGCCACATCACAAACAATGTGCCTGCGGTAAGTATGGTTACGGTTGACAGCCAAAACATGAACGGAGAGTAGTTTTGTACGTCTATGGCATCATGGAAGGTAGGGGTAGTTAATAGATAGGTTACATAAGCACTTGCTTGTGCTGCCGTAACGGCTATGGTAATGTAGCGGGTATATTGGTTAATTTTGCGGCGACCACTGTCTTCTCTTTGCAATTTAGCTACCTGTGGAATAATAATGCCCGCAAGCTGCATAAAAATGGAGGCAGAGATGTATGGCATTACGCCCAATGCAAAAATAGATGCCTTGTTAAACGCACCTCCCGCAAACATGTTTAAGATACCTAATAAGCCCGCAGAAGACGAATTGTCTTTAAGCAACGTAGGATTAATACCGGGCAAAGTAACCAAACATCCTATTCTATAGATAAGCACCAACACAAAGGTGTAGATGATGCGATTTCTTAGCTCGTCAATACTCCAAATGTTTTGGAGTTTCTCAATAAATTTTTTCACTTAGAGTAAAATTAGACCAATATAAAAAATGCGAATTAACGAAAAATAATGCACACTACCAAAAAAAATTGTGGCACTATACTTTTATCAATTCTAATGTGGAACCGTTGGCTTCAATAGCTTTTTGAGCACTTGCGCTCACTGCATTCACTTTAAAGTGAACTTTAGACATTAAAGTGCCACCACCTAAAACCTTTACGTTATCGTTACGGTTTATTAGTTTGTTTATATATAGCTCTTCAAGCGAAAATTCTCTTAACTCATAGCTTTGAATAAGTGCATCAACGTCATTCAAGTTGAAAACTTTATATTCTACACGGAATGGGTTTTTAAAGCCACGCTTAGGCATACGGCGTTGGATTGGCATCTGACCGCCTTCGTGTCCGCGCTTTCTTTGATAACCGGTATCAGCTTGCTGACCTTTGTTACCGCGTGTTGACGTACCTCCATGTCCGCTACCTTCACCGCGTCCTATTCTTTTTGTTCTGTGTACCGAACCTTCTGCCGGTGTTAAATTGTGTAAGTTCATGTTATTACAGTTTTTTACTTTGCGCGGTGTGTAATAACCGCTCGCTTAGTTTTGGTTTAGTTTACGCTTTCTGTTTTTACCAAATGATGTACGGCTTTTACCATACCCATAATTTGAGGCGTAGCCTCAACGGTTACGCTATGGTGCAAACGGCGCAAACCTAATGCTTTTAGCGTTCTTTTTTGGCGTGCCATGCGGTCTATACCGCTTTTTACTTGTGTTATTTTAATTGCTGCCATAAGGGATACGTTTGTTTACGTTATGAATAATAATTAGCCGTTGAAAACTTTTTTAATGGATATGCCCCTGTCTTTCGCTACTTGAGCCGGTTCGCGCATCATGCTTAATGCAGTAATGGTTGCCTTCACCACATTGTGCGGATTGGCTGAACCTAAAGACTTAGACAGAATATCTGTAATGCCTGCTGCTTCTAATACGGCACGCATACTACCTCCTGCTATCACACCTGTACCATGTGCTGCCGGCTTTAGCAACACTTTTGCTGCACCGTCTTTGGCAAACTGCTCATGCGGAATAGTGCCTTTTAATACGGGCACTTTTATTAAATTCTTTTTAGCGTCATCTATACCTTTGGTAATGGCTTCTTGCACTTCTTTGGCTTTACCTAAGCCATGACCTACCACACCATTGCCGTTGCCCACTACTACCAATGCCGAAAAACTGAAGGCGCGACCTCCCTTTGTGGTTTTTACCACACGGTTCACGGCTACTACTTTATCTTTCAGTTCTAAATCTGTACCTTTTACACGGTTCATTGCTGGTTCTATTTATTTATTTGTGTTATCGCTAAGTTGAGCTTTAAATAAGGATTAAAATTGAAGCCCGCCTTCGCGTGCACCGTCTGCTATTGCTTTTACGCGTCCATGATATAAATAACCACCACGGTCAAACACGCAAGCATTAATACCTAATGCCAATGCTTTTTGAGCTAAGGCTTTACCTACCATAATGGCTTTTTCTGTTTTGTTGCCGGCAATGGCTGCAAGGTCTTTATCTTTGCTGCTGGCAGCGGCTAAGGTAAAACCATTGGTATCGTCTATTAATTGGGCATAGATAGCTTTATTGCTTCTAAATACCGACATTCTTGGCTTTTGGGCTGTTCCGCTTACTTTGGAACGTATTCTCCAGCGTAGTTTCTGCCGGCGAACTTCTTTGGCTGCTAATGGCATTGTTTTTAGTTTAGTTTTACGGGCTTACCGGGTAATCTGCCGATAGCTACCGTGTTAAAAATATGTT
>RGMU01000129.1 GCA_010021705.1 Chitinophagia bacterium
TATGTAATAGTAGCAGAACCGGCAGTCACACCGGTTACCATACCGGAAGAGTTAATAGTAGCCACAGAAGAAGGAGAGCAACTCCAAGTTATACCGGTTGACGTATCGGTGTAGTTAGCGGTGCTACCGGCGCATAAATGGTTAGGACCGGTTATGGTACCGGGCAACGGATTAATAGTTACCGCGCGTGAGCGTGAACAACCTGTAGATAATGTATAAGACAATGTAGCAGTACCTGCAGACACAGCAGTTACGGTAGCCGTCAAGGTACCACCTGCAACAGTAGCCACAGAAGTAGGTGAAATAGCCCAACTACCACCCGTAGTAGAATCTAAATAAGTTGCAGTGCTACCAACACATATAACGTCAGAACCCGTAATCACACTCGGTATTGGATTAACGGTTATAGTAGTAGTGGCATATCCCATTGCGCTACCGCCATAAGATATAATTACGGAACCGCGTCCCACGCCGGTTACAACACCGGTAGTAGCACCCACTGTAGCGATAGAAGCATTAGAGCTGCTCCAAGTACCGCCACCAACAGAGTCTGTTAATGTGATTTGAGAATTTACGCATACGGCAGTAGGACCGCTGATAGTGCCTGCACCGCTTGAGCTAAGCTCGCCAATGGTAACCATTACGTTATTCCATTTATCCCCCGTAGTACTACCGCTGGCATCTACAGCTTGTAATACACCATAAAGGCGAATACTACCCGTACCCGCACTTGGTGCCGTCCATTGTACAGACGTTCGGTAAGTAGTACCGGTACCACCCGAACCGGAAGTAGCAGTTATTCTTGCGCTATGTTCTATTAAGCGCAAACCACTTACTGAAGTGTTCTGGCAGGCTGTAGGTAAACCAGTTGTGGCTAAAGTACCGGCATTGGTTGCAGAAGATGTACCTGCTCCCGTTAAATTGACTGCCGTAAACTGGAAACCAAAACCCCTCAGCGTAGAAGAAGAGTTGTTTGTACCCGTAATGGTAATGTTGTAGGAGCGACCTGCTATATACCGCGTTACCGGTGTACCTGCAGAGTCCAAAGTGAGTGTAACGCGGATACCCGTATCCGCAGCAGAAGAGTGGCAACTACAGCCCGTAGTGCCCCTGGCACCCGTTCCGTTTACACTACTGGAAGCGCCCGGTCCCCCGGAGTTGCTTGATAGAGCCAAATATAGCAAACCTGCAATAAATGGTAATAGTAAAAAGTGTTTCTTCATTGTTTGTTAAATAAAGAGTATGATGAATATGTGTTTTGGTTTGATTGAAACTTAGTGTAAAATGGAGTAAAAGTAATACTTTTCTTAAAACTTCTATGACAGAATAAATTGATAGCCCGCTTTTAGCGTTAGTTATCAACAATTAAAGGAAAAATACGAGAAAAAACGGCAAATCGTGAGCAAAAAGACGCTAAATAAGTATAGCCTGCGCTTGAAGGGTAAGATAAAAAAGTGCACTGCATACGGCAAAATTGAGGGTTTGGTACATAACTAATGACAGACAGATGACTTACGGCATTTAGTTGGGCAAATATGTATCAAATTCTAAGATTATTTTAATCATTTTATGCGACTTAATTTCATAACAATAGTTTAAATCACATCTAAAATTATTTTTTTATCATTTATTTATACCTTACTCCCTACTCTACCTCCATTCTTATGCGCCAATGCTTGGGCAAATAATTGTTTATCCTATTGCCTATCGCCTTCACCCACCCTATCGGTAGCCCTTTATAACATACTGCATACCACCCCTTTGCCGGAGATTCTATATCCATAGCCTCCCGCTTTAGAAATTTTAGCGCATTTTTCCTGTCCACCTCCAATACACTAACCCCACCCTTAAAATCAAGGCTTAGCGCAAGGCTATGCGCCGGTATCCATTCGTTGCCCGCAGGCGCGCCTATTTCAGTTCCTATTTTGGTAAAGTAAAGGTATTTTTGAAGGGTATTATACGCTTGCTCAAAGTGTGAAGAAAAAGCAGCATACTGCTCATTATGCTGCCGTATAAAGTTATAATCTCCCTCTTTTAGGAAATGCCCGCATTGGCTTTCAATGGCTTTATCTTGCTTCTGTAACGTCCTTTTTTCCTTTAGCATTCCGGTAGAACCTATCTTTTTACACACAGCAATAAAAAAACCCTCACCCTTAACCAAATGTGGATAAAATCTGTACCCCAACAGCACATTATCTTTAGAGTACGAAGGCACTATACCCCACTCATCACTAACCGGAATAGCTATAGGCTCTACCTCGCCTGCTTTTATCAGCTTCTCTATTCGGTCTTCATTCTCTACCTTAGAATACGAGCATGTGCTATATATTAAAGTACCCTCCTCTTTTAACGCCGGTAGTATATCTTCTAATATCCGCTGCTGCCGTTGGTGGCATAGCTCCACATTGGCAGTGCTCCATTCGTTTATGGCTTGCGGTTGCTTCCGGAACAGCCCCGAACCGCTGCATGGCGCATCTACCACTATAGCATCAAAATAGCCGCTTAGTGCCGTAAAATGCTTAGGGTCGTTGCACGTTACCCATGCGTTGCTATACCCCCACCGCGTAATGTTTTCGTTCAATATGGCATTCCGGCTTTTTATCACCTCATTGCATATCAGCAGGCTGTCCGGAGAAAGGCAGGAGGCTATCAATGTACTTTTGCCCCCCGGTGCAGCGCATAAGTCTAACACCTTTAAACCCGTTGCATCTTTGTATAAATGCTCCAAAATCACCGCCAAAAACATAGATGATGCCTCTTGCACATAATATGCTCCCGCATGGTAAAGAGGGTCTAAGGTAAACACGGGTCGCTCCGGTAGGTAATACGCCCCCCCGCACCACTTCACCCGCTCCAAATTATCTTTTGCCTCTATCGCACCGCCCTTAATGCGATGATAGCGTACCGATACCTGCGCAGGCACATTATGCGCCTCTACAAACCGAGCTTCATCAATGCCCCAATCATATTTCAATTCTTGTAAAAGTGGTTCAGGAAAAGCTGCCATTGATAGTGCGTTAATAAGATACCACAACACCCACTCCCGCATAGCCCGGTGCCACTACCGGCTGCCACCTGACAGATATATCACGGCTAACGTCAAAGTTTTTAAGGTGAGCACCCGTTATCGCTTCCACCACTTGCAGCGTATAGCCCAAGCCCGTTACCAATATACTCATGTTCAGGTATTTATAATATTCGTTCTGCAACTGCTGTAACTGGTCATAACTATAAACGCCCACATAGCTATCCGTAGGATAGGGGTTGTTTATCCTGCCAATGTATGCCTGACGGTAATTTTGATAATTGGTGTAATTCTCCTTCACAAACCAGCCCGCAACCGCCAAACCGGTATAAAGAATGGGCAGTTTCCAATATTGACGGTTATATGCCTGCCCCAATCCCGGAACAACCGCACTATAAAGTCCTGCCTTTTTGGCATTGGGAACAAATACCTTCTTAATCTTTACAGGGCTAACACTGCTATCAATCGCAGGCATTGCCACAGCAATATGCTGGCACACAATACAAAAACATAAAAACAGTAAAAAACGAAAGTATGCCACTATCACTAAAAAGTATGGCTGCAAAGATAGCCTAATCTTTGGTACTAAGCCTGCGCTTCTGCTTTGGTATTTGCTATCTTTGATGTTATCAAGCTATAGCCTAAAAACAACGCACAGCCGCCTACCATGTCGCCAATAAGCGTATTTTGGTAAAACGGAATGGCATCACGATACGTTTTTACCAAACCTGCAAGAGAGAAACCATTATAGCCCCCCATAAAATAGCCCAAATTGGATACTATAAAAAACACAGTGGACGCACTTAGAAGCCCGAAAAATACCGGAAAAGGCTTAGTTTGCTTTAACAACATGCCTAATAAAGAAGCTAATGCTATGGCTGCATAGTTATAACCCATACCGGGATAAAAACCCGGAGTATTAGTGAAATAGTGGAAAAACAAATCCGTAGCAAACTGACCCAATAACGGCACAAAAAAGGCTAATAAACGCCTCTCTTTCATTACCGCAAAGCTGAAAAACCCCACTGCCGATATAGGCGAAAAATTAGGTAGCTCAAGCTGCGCATTGTAGATACGGGTATAAACCGCTAATACAACTAAAGATATGGCAATAATGAAATGTAAATGTTTTTGATTCATGAATCAGTTTTGGAGCACAAATATAATTACAATTTCTTTATATTGGCAACAGTATTGCTCAAAATTAATAATTACACTATTTCCACCACTACTCTATCGCTTATACACATTCACTTCAAACAAAAAAGGTGTAATTTTTTCTATTTGCTGCTCACGGCTTAGCTTGTTTAACCGGCTTTTGGTAGGTAGGCTAATCTTATTCTTTTTAGGCAACCCACTCAACAAATGCAAAATAGCTTCTGAACCTATAGAATAAGTTTGTTCTTCTTTTACCGTTCCCGTTGCGGTGATTAAACCTATCACGCTACCCGTTTCATTAAATACCGGTGAACCGCTCTGACCTGGTAAGGCAGGGAGATAAAGCGTGTATTGGTGTGTATTATTGTCAAAACCGTTAGCACTGCTCACATAGCCTTCGCTATATTTAAGTGCCTCATTGGGGTAGCCAAGACTGTATATTTCCGTAGCTAAAGGTGCTTTACTGTTGGCAAACGTGTAAGGCAAATCATATTTGGCAAACTTAAAGTTGCGCTTTTCCACCTTTAGTAAAGCAATATCAGCTTTGGCATCGTAGCTTACTAAATTAGCTTTATAGTATTCCGATTGGTTAATACTTATATATATGGAATCGGCATCGCCCTTACCATTATTAATAGCGTGATAAGCGGTCAAAAAATAACCGTCATTCGTTACCGCAAAGCCCGTAGCCGTATAGCGCACATCTGCCGGAGGGGCATCCGTAGCTTTGTGCTTGCTATTGATAGTATCTATAATGGCAAGTTGAAACCTCTTTTGCCGCTCCTGCTCGTTACGCAAATGTGATAAATCACGGCTGATGGTGTTATACCTGTTTTCATTGGTATTATCGGCAAATACCACAATAAAATAAGTAAAGATAGAAGCTATAACTGCCACACTCGCAGCCACAGCGGCTATCTTAATACTCTGCCTTGATATATTGAACAAAGGCTGCTGCTTTTTAGCCTGCTGCTGCTTGCCTATAGAGCTAAGCATAGCT
>RGMU01000130.1 GCA_010021705.1 Chitinophagia bacterium
GCGAAGTTAGCCCAAAGTGCACCCATTCGGATAGGTGTGCGCAGCCAACGTCTGCAAGTTTTTTCTTCAAAAAGTATTCTACTGCCTTCATATCATGGTTGGTAGTAGTTTCAATTTCTTTTACCTGGCGGGCATCGCTAAGCGAAAAGCGGTCGCTAATGCCTTCAATACTTGGTAAGGCAAGCTCGCTGATTTCAAAAAAGCCTGCTTCATAAAGGCTAATGAAATATATAATTTCTACATGCAACCGCCACTTAATAAGCGCATATTCTGAAAAGCTGTCAGACAAAGCCTCTACTTTACTTCTATATCTACCGTCTATGGGGCTGATAGCCGTAAGCGGGCTAAGGGTATCTTGGTTCATAATTTATTTTAATGTTCTAATTAATAAAATGTTAGCGATATTAATATCGTTTAATAGATTCTTGCCTATTTTTGCCCTAATATAGCTTATATAAATTGCCGGAACAAATTAATACAACATTAGGGCTTAAATTGCCAACCGACCCTCGCTGGGTAAACCTTGCAGCGGTATCGGAGGCGGATATATTAGCCGACCATGCGTTTTGCGAACAAAAAGCAGCTACACAGTGTATATCTTTGATACAAATGTATGGTGAAAAAACGGAATTAGTAAACCGTTTAGCACCCATTGTTACCGAAGAGTGGGGACATTTCCGCCTTGTGCTTTGGGAACTTCAAAAAAGAGGCTACAGCTTAGGCAAACAGCGCAAAGATGAGTATGTAAACGGGCTAATGGAGCATATACCCAAAGCTATATCGCCGGCAGATAAGCTACTTCACAAGCTGCTATTGTGTGCGCTGATAGAGGCGCGTAGTTGTGAGCGGTTCAGGATTTTGTCGCTACACCTTGCAGATGAGTATCTGCGCAATTTTTACCATAAATTTATGGTAGCCGAAGCGGGGCACTACCGCCTGTTTATAGAGCTTGCCGAACACTATTATGGTGAAGAGCAGGTGAATGCTGCATGGGAGCAATGGCTTGCCATTGAGGTGAAAGTATTGGCAGGGTTAGCCCCGCGTGGGGACAGAATGCACTAAAAACCGGTATTTTTGCGCTTAAAACCGGCTCAAAAAAAATATTTTCAGGAATTGGGTTACCTTTTTCCGGTTACGGTATAAACTATCAAACAACCAAATTATATAGTTTTATGAAACTTGTAAAATTAAGCGTATTCGCTCTTGCGTTAGGTCTTTTCGCAGCTTCTTGTGCTCCAAAAGGCGAAGGTGACAAAGGTAAAACTGATTCTTCTGCTATGGCTCCAGCTACTACAGAACAAGCTCCTCCTCCACCGCCCCCTCCAATGGACACTATGAAGAAAGATTCTACTGCTGCTCCGGCTGCAACTCCAGCTAATGCTCCTGCAGCAGCTCCTGCTGAGAAAAAGCACTAATCAGCATTGCTAAATTTCTTTCCAAAAAAGCCGGCTTCAGAGTCGGCTTTTTTATTCTTGCTACATTTGCGGTGCATTCGCATACCTGCACATGTTTATACTGATAGACAATTACGACTCGTTTACGCATATTTTGCATCACTATTTGCTGCTTACAGGTCATCCGTGCCAAGTGTATCGCAATGATGAACTAACGCTAAGCGGACTAATAGCCCTACATCCCACGCGTCTAATATTGTCGCCGGGACCCGAAACCCCGCTAAAAGCGGGCATCACCCTACAAGCCATAGACTACTTTCACAACCAAATACCGATATTGGGTATTTGCTTAGGTCATCAAGCCATTGGTATGTATTTTGGTGGTAAATTGGCAGAGCTAAACGAACCCGTACATGGGAAAACAAGCCAAGTGGTGCACCAAAATCATGCCTTGTTTAAAGGCATAGAGTCGCCATTTACGGCTATGCGCTACCACTCGCTTGTGATAACGGAGATTGACAATACTCCGCTACAAAGGATTGCACATACCCAAACCGACAATGTGATTATGGCAATAGCCCACAACCAATACCCCTGTTTAGGACTGCAATTTCACCCGGAAAGCGTGGGCACAAATACAGGAATGACGATGATAAAAAACTGGGTAGGCTTAGGGTAGCAAAATGTGGCATAAAAAAGCATTACCTTTGCGGGCATATATCATGAAAACGAGGCTTTTAGTAGCATTGGCACTATTGTTGGTAAAGGAGGTTAGGGCGCAGGTGTTTAACGGGCTTGCCGGGGCAAGCTATGCGGTTGCTCAATTAAAGGATAATCCGGCATTTGCCATACATGGTCAGCACGCACAAATTAACTTTGGGAGTGTTGGCTTTGCGGTAGGTGGCAACAGTGTGCAGTTTAAGCCAAGTATATGGGGGTTTTTGAATGATGGACAAGCCGATATTCAAAAAGACTACACAAAAAATACGGTGCCGGGTTCAAAATCGTTTTACGGTTTTTTTGAATTAAACGGTCCTTATGTTTCTGCGCTTGTTAAAAGGCAATATTTTTTTGCCTTTGGTACATCGCTGCGGTATATGGTAAATTCAGATAACTTAAACGACAATGTATTTAAGCTATTAGGGGCAAATGCCCGCCCCGATACCAATGCCATAGACAGCTACAGCATTAAAAACTATGCCATTACGGCTCAGATGGTAAATGAGTGGAGGCTAAGCTATGCCACCTACCTTGTGCATACAGAGCAAAAAAAATTGGTGGCGGGAATAACGCTAAAGTTGCTAAACGGCATTGGCGCGGCAGGTATGGGGATAACTAACGGCTCTTTCTATACCCGTAAAGACGATAACATAGTACATGGTGCAACGGGTAATGTGCGCGTAGCTTTTACGCCCAATGCCCATAATTGGGCAATAGCACCCTATCCGCTAAACAGCTATAACCAACGCACCAACAACATTGGCATAGGGGCAGATATAGGCATTATCTACTACTTTAACCCCAATGAAACCATGCAGCTAAGACCGGGCTATTTGATGCGGTTTGCCATGTCGGTTACGGATATTGGTAGTATCAACTATTCTAAGTCGTCCACATCCGGCACATATACCCTTAACAATGCAGACTTAGACTATAAGAATATACAAAACAATAGCGATGTATCGTTTGGTAATCGTATTTTTTATGATTTTCTTTCCGATACATTAATCAAAACTACCGGTGGCATAAAAAAATTTAAGGTAGGGCTACCCACAGCCTTGCACCTGAATGCCGACCTCAAACTGTTGGAGCAAATGTTTGTGAACGTAGACGCGCTTGTGAACCTTCGCAGCCCTGATGCACATAAATTTGCGAACCACTACATTACCACACTCACCATATCACCGCGCTTTACATACCGTAGATTTGCGGCAGCCATGCCTTTTACATTCAACCGTTTGGGGCAGGGTTTTACGGGCTTGGTAGTGTGTGCAGGTCCGGTATATATGGGTTGCAACTCGCTGTTTCAAACAGTGGGCACGTCTTCTACTGCGATGCTGAACTTTTATATGGGAGGCGTGATGCGGTTAGAACATAAAAATGAACGCTTTAGGGCATTAATGACTTTTTAATTTGATAACCATGCGAACTGTAGTCTATGTTAAATTTTTATTCCTGCTGGTTTTGCCGGTGCTGTTGCTAACCGGCGGCTGCAAAAAAAAGAAGGAAACGGGGCAAAAAGAGGTTCTTTGGGCAAAAGTACGCGGAGAGCACTGGGTGGCTTATGAGGCAAAGGTTATTATTTCTAAGTCGCCCAATTTGCACCTTTACATAGATGCTACATCTAACGATTCGCACATTCAATTGGATATAGACAACTATAGCGGCGTAGGCAAGTATAATGTGATAGCCGGTAGCAACGGAGCTAAGTTTATAGGCACGGTAGAAGGCATGGGATACAACACATACGTTGCCACATCAGGCGAAATAGAAGTTACGGACAGCTACTTAGCGGGTAGCTCTAATACGGGCATAAAAGGCAAATTTAAGTTTTTGGCTGCTGCTGTGGACGTAACGGAAGGCGAATTTAACATTAACCTTAATTTAGATTAGATTTTAATACAGAATTTTATAGCTACATGCCTATACAAATAGAACAACTTACCAAAATATATGGCACACAGCGCGCTGTGGACAACATCAGCTTTGAAATAGGAAAAGGAGAGATAGTAGGTTTTTTGGGTCCTAATGGTGCGGGAAAATCCACCACCATGAAAATAATAACCACCTACATACCCGCCACCGGCGGTAGCGTGGCTGTATGCGGCTACGATGTGGTAAAAAAGCCGATGGAGGTGCGCAAGCGGGTAGGGTACCTACCGGAATCTAACCCGCTGTATTACGATATGTATGTGCGCGAATACTTAAAGCTATGTGCCGGCATTCACAAGTTAGGCATGGGATGGAAAGCCCGCATGGATGATATTATAATGCTAACGGGGCTTAGCAAAGAAGCGCATAAAAAAATAGGTACTTTGTCTAAGGGTTATAAGCAGCGCGTAGGCTTGGCACAAGCCATGATGCACAACCCCGAAGTGCTGATATTAGACGAGCCTACATCGGGCTTAGACCCTAACCAATTAGTGGAAATACGGGCACTGATAAAGGAAATAGGCAAAGAAAAAACGGTAATGCTGTCCACCCACATTATGCAGGAGGTGCAAGCGTTGTGCAACCGGGTGATTATTATTAACAACGGGCAAATAGTAGCCGATGACACGCTGGCACACTTAGAAGAAGCACACCGGGCACAAAATTCGCTTATGGTAACGTTTGACCAAAAAGTGCCCGAAGCGTTGCTGCAAGAGTACCTTAGCCACGCAGAAGCCATAGAACCCATCACCGATGAGCGGTGGAGGCTTAAAGCCACCGACCTTAAAGCCCTGCAAGGCGAACTTATGCACTTGGCAGCCAACCGGCAACTGACCATTAATGCCATGCAACAAGAGAGCCTGAACTTAGAAGAAGTGTTTAGAAATCTAACTAAAGAAAGGGCAACTAAAGAAGATTAAACCGGGCACATACCAATCATTTTGGATAAGTTTTGATACCGGGTATATTGCTATTGGGCGCGGCACGGTACCCGGCAAAGAGCTATTATATGACTGGTACATCAAGACGCTGGCTAATCCTATTGAATACTTCTCATTTTCATCAGCAGCAAACCAGCTATCATTTGTAAACATTGCAACAGCGCCCGTTTTTT
>RGMU01000014.1 GCA_010021705.1 Chitinophagia bacterium
ACATTATAGTGGCAAGGGCAGGCGCACTAACCATCTCTGAACTGTGCATTATCGGTAAGCCGGTTATTTTTATTCCCTATCCTCATGCCAGTGAAGACCATCAAACAAGTAATGCGCAAGCTATTGTAAACAAAAATGCAGCCTTAATGATACCGGATAAAGATGCTCGTGAACACCTTGCGCCCGGCATTATAGCCTTAGCTCAAAATGAACAACAACAGCAAACCTTAGCCACTAATCTCAAAGCTCTTGCCATTAAAGATGCCGATACCCGTATTGCTAACCTTATAATAAAATTTGCTAACGCATGAGTATGAATATTTTACATATAAAATGTATTTATTTTATTGGCATTGGTGGTGCCGGTATGAGTGCGTTGGCTCGTTTCTTTAAAGAGCAAGGGGCAAAGGTAGCAGGCTATGATAGGGCAGCTACTGCTCTTACACACCAATTAGAAGCAGAAGGCATTGCGGTTACTTATAGTGAGGACGTAGCACATTTAATGCCCGAAGCCCGCCTTGTGGTATATACGCCTGCCATACCGCCTACACATCCACAATTAATGTGGTATAAAGAAAACGGCTATACTATCCTAAAGCGGAGCGATGTATTGCAAGCCATTACGCAAAGTATGGAAGCCGTAACCATTGCGGGGAGTCATGGTAAAACCACCATTACCACCATGATAGCCTTTATCATGAGCCATTCCGGCTTTGGTTGTAATGCCTTTATTGGGGGTATTTCTACGAATTACAATACCAATTATTGGGGTAGCAACAACAATATAGCAGTAGTAGAAGCTGATGAATATGACCGTAGCTTCTTAAAACTATCGCCCTATATAGCCTTGCTTACTGCTATGGATGCAGACCATTTAGACATATACGGCACAGTAGAAAACATGCAGGATGCCTATATAGCCTATACCCAACAAGTGAAGCCTAACGGTATGTTGCTTTACAAACATGGGTTGCCACTTGCACCTGCCTTTAATAAGCAAGTGCAACATTATACTTATAGCGTAAGCAATACTGATGCTGATAGTTATGCCCTTAATATTACACCTTATCAAAGAGGCTACAAAGTAGATGCCGGTATTTTAGACGACATAATTGAGGATATATACTTGCCTATGGGGGGTATTCACAATGTAGAAAACATGATAGCTGCGGCTACGGTATGTAGTTTACATGGTATATCATCTGTAGCCATTAAAAATGCCATAGCTGAATTTAAGGGTGTTAAGCGCAGGTTTGAATATATTGTGGATACAGCGCAAGCTGTATATATAGATGATTACGCGCATCATCCACAGGAGTTGGAGGCACTTATTACAAGTGCCAAGCAGCTTTATCCTGATAGAGAATGCACCGTGATATTCCAACCGCACTTGTTTTCCCGTACGCGTGATTTTGCCGATGGCTTTGCCCAAAGTTTAGCGAAGGCAGACAATATATGGCTGCTTGACATATACCCTGCACGCGAACAGCCCATTGAAGGCATAACATCGGCTACCATAGCAGAACTTATAACTACCAAACCGGT
Organism: Chitinophagia bacterium; assembly: GCA_010021705.1. Lineage (GTDB taxonomy): Bacteria > Bacteroidota > Bacteroidia > Chitinophagales > Chitinophagaceae > RGMU01. The sequence continues at coordinate 1,546 of RGMU01000014.1, forward strand.
AAAAATATATACAAAAGCAGATGTGCTTAGCTTAGTAGATGTCTTAAAGCCTTCTTTGCTAATTACTGCCGGTGCCGGAGATATTGACACATTGGTTGACAACTTAAAAACATATATAACGCATGAAAAAGAACCTTAACATATCTTGGGGCAAGGTATTAAAGATTTTCTCCACACTTATTTTTAGTGGTGTGTGCATTTTTGCAATGATAAGTGCTGCTAATGTTGAAAGGCATGCGTTGCTAAGCGATATAGCGGTTGATATTACTTATCCGGACAACTATCATAGTTTTGAAAAAGAAGATATTACTAAAAGTGTAATAGAAAGCAAAAACATTGTGGCAAAAAAGTCCACCATCAACACCATTGACTTGCTATCTATGCAGCGTACCTTGCTGCAAAATGCGTGGATACAAAACGCTGTTTGCTATATAGATAACCAAAAGGTGTTGCGTCTGAGTATTACGGCGCGTAAACCGGTTGCGCGTTTATATGCTAAAAATGGTAGCGGCAGTTATTATATTGATAGCGCATTTCACGTGATGCCACTTACTGAAGCGCCACAAAATGTTCATGTTGTTACCAATGTACCCGTTATAGGTAACGATAGCTTAGGGATTGTGTTAAAAAGCCGCATATTAAAGGTAGTAAATACTATAAATGAAGATACATTTTGGAATGCGCAAACCAAACAAATTTATTTTGATGACCAATATACTTTTCAGCTTTCACCTTTGGCAGGTAGCCAAAAAATATTGTTAGGAGACACATCAAGGCTTAAAATAAAATTGAGAAATGTATTTTATTTCTATTTGAATGTGATAGATAAAGTGGGTTGGGATAAATACCAAACTATAGATGCCCGGTATAAAGGGCAAATAGTAGCTTCTCCCGCACTGCCTGCTAAAGACAATGATGCCAAAAGTACAGTAAGCAATATCAACTATGCTATGAGGCTAATAACGGTAAAAAGTAAAATAGACTCTTCTATGTTGGCAACACAGGCTAAAAAGGAAATGAATGCCGCTAAAAAAGAACAAAATAGGTTAGAAAAGCGTAAAGAAGAGCATGCAAAGCCGGCAAACAAGCAGCCGGCACCGGCTACATTGCCAAAAAGCAATACACCATTAGCACAAAATACTAACGGAGGCAAAGCCCCTCAAGCGATTAAAATACCAAAAGCGCAGGAAGCTAAGCCGGTTCAAGTACCGGCTTTGAAGCCGGTGGCTCATAATGTGCTTACCCTGCCTACCAATCTACCGCTTGGAAAAGCTCCTGCCGCGCCGCATAAGCAGCCTAAAAAAGCTGTAAAAACTACCGTTGCCAAAAATAAGCAAGCAAAGCCATTATCTAAAGCTACAGCCAAAAGCACAAAATCTTTAGGCAAGCCCCTCGCAGTAAGTGCTATACCTAAAAAAAGCATACTGAAAAGCCCCGTAGCGCAAGCTATAGTGCCTCACAGTCCGGGAAAAAGCACTGCTAAACCCAAATATGAAATGAAAAAAAGCAATTAATTCACATTAAAATAAAATATATATGAAAAAGGAAAATCCAATTTTTGCGGGCTTGGACATTGGTACTACCAAAATAGCATTGGTTGTTGGTAGAAAAGATGCGCATGGTAAATTTGAAATTTTGGCTTTTGGTAAGTCAAAATCAGAAGGTGTTGCCAACGGAGAGATTATTAATATAGAGCATTGCACCAGAGCCATTAGGGAGGCATTGCAAAACTGTTTGGCTTCCAATCCTAATTTGCTTTCTATTAAAGATGTGTATGTTGGCGTTGCAGGTAGGCATATAAAAAGTATGCAGCTGAGGGGTGAAATAGTGAGACCCAATAAAAGCACGCTGATTTCGCAGGAGGACATTGATTTACTCATAGAAAATCAAAAAAATGCTTACAACCATGCGGGAGAAAAAATTATTGAAATTATACCGCAAGTTTTTACTGTAGATAATTATCATACCACCCCTGACCCTATTGGGATGCTGGGTACAAAAATTGCAGCCAACTTTCATGTTGTTACAGCTAAGGAGGATGAAATTTTAAAAATAGAGATGTGTGTACGCGCTGCGGGGCTTAGGATAGTGGATATGGTATTGCAGCCGTTGGCATCAGCAATGGCGGTGCTAAATGGTGATGATTTGGAGCTTGGCGTGGGTGTGGTAGATATAGGCGGAGGCACAACAGATATGGCTATATTCACCGAAAACACAATCATGCACACTGCCGTCATTCCGTTAGCCGGGAATATTATTACAACAGATATTCAAAGAATTATAGGTATAATGCAAACTCAGGCAGAAATGCTTAAAGTAAAATTTGGTAGTGCATTGCCTTCTGAAGCGTCTAATGAAATTGTGAAAATACCGGCACCCAAAGACTTAGTGCCGCGTGAAATATCACAGGTAAACTTATCTAAAATCATAAATGCACGTTTAGATGAGATATTTCAATGTGTGAGATATAACTTAAATGTGGTAGATGCTCAAAAGAATTTGGCTGCCGGTATAGTGCTTACCGGTGGAGGATCTGCTTTGGCACACATTAAGCAGTTGGCAAGTGTCGTTACATTGCATCAAACGCGTTTAGGCAAGCCTAATCAGCATATATCCACCCAAAAAGACGGTAAGTTTAACGAAGTAGCTGAAAGCCCCATGTACGCCACTGTTATAGGTTTGCTTTTAAGAGCCAATTTTGATTATGAAAAAAGTTTGGAGCATGATACGTACAACGAACTTGAATTGGGCGGTAAAAAAGTAGTCAATAAGCGTCAACACGATTGGAAGGCGGCAGAAAACTACATCAAAAAGGATATTGTAGTTGACGATACCAATGTAGAGCCAACACCGCCAATCCCCCAACCGGTTGCTGAAGACCCTACTCCGGAACCTAACGTGGAAGCTGATAATGAGTCTAACAATAAACCGGTAAAGGAAAGTGCATTTCACCAATTTTGGGGCTTATTAAAAGGAAAAATTTATGACATAGTTAAAAATAATGGGAACGATGATGTTTTTTAGTGAATAAGATGTGTATATCTTGTAGATAACATGTGGATATATGTTACTAATGTGTGCATTGCTTGTCTATATCAAAACTACCTTTGAAGGCTATAATTCCCCTTTACTTTTAAGCGTAAAAACAAAACTAACTCAAATAACATATAAAATCACAGTAATATGATTAAGCTAGATATTCCAAAAAATGACCCTACCATTATAAAGGTTGTAGGTGTAGGCGGGGGAGGAGGCAATGCCGTTAATCACATGTACAATTCGGGCATGAAGGGCGTTGATTTTATTATTTGCAATACCGATTTGCAGGCATTGCAAGCCAGCCCGGTTACCCAAAAAATTCAATTAGGACCTAATGAAACGGAAGGATTAGGTGCCGGAGCAACGCCTGAAGTGGGTAGAAAAGCAACAGAGGAAAGTATTGACGAAATTCGCAATCTGTTGAAAGAAAACACCAAAATGGCGTTTATTACTGCCGGAATGGGCGGTGGCACAGGAACCGGTGGTGCACCGGTAATTGCCGCTGTGTGCCGTGAGCTAAAACTACTTACCGTAGCAATAGTAACTACTCCTTTGATGTTTGAAGGCAGAAGACGCATGAACAATGCGCTAAAAGGCATTGAGGAATTAAAGCAATATGTGGACTCTATTATCATTATTTCTAATGATAAGCTAATGGAGCAAACCCCAAATCTTAAATTCACAGATGCTTATGCTAAAGCCAATGAAGTATTAGCCACAGCCACTCGTTGCATAACCGACATTATTAACCGTACCGGTATTCAAAATAGGGACTTTGCCGATGTGAAAAAGATAATGACAGACGGAGGCGTTGCAATTTTTGGCGTTGCAACCGCTGAAGGAGAGAAGCGAGCACTAAGGGCAATAGAAGAAGCATTATACTCACCCTTGCTTAATGATAATGACATTAGCGGTGCCAAGTGGCTACTAATAACTATCAACTCCGGTAGCGGTGAAACGCAGCATACCATGCAAGAGCTGTATGAAATACAGGCTTATGCGCAACAATGTGCAGGCGATGATTGCGATATATTGATTGGTCAGGGCATTGACGACAACCTTGGAGATAAAATTAGTGTGAGCCTTATTGCTACCGGTTTTCCTTCTAAAGGGGTAGAATATAAAAAGGCTGCTGAAAAAGAATCGCCACCACCTCCGCCAAAAGTGTATGTTGACCTTAACGGTCCGGTAGCTACTAAAGCAGAAATATCACCGATAGCCAATACCATAGTATCATCTTCTGAACCCTCTATTGATAGTGCTACAAAACCGTCTATAACAGCGTCTGTGGCTGTAAATTCTACGGAGCCTTATATACCCGTACCTGAAGCTAAGCCTACACCAATAAATTCGGAGCCTGCTAATGAGATGCTGAACATTAATGTGGTTGTAGCAGAACCCGTGCCAGCACCTTTACCGGCAAGCCCGGAGAGCACTATTGTAAATACCATTCCTGCGCCTCCTGCCTACACCCCACCATCTGCCCCTCAAAAAACGCAAGAAGAGTTAGAGCATGAAAGGGCTGTACAAAACCAAAACGAAAGGATAAAGATGATGCTTGAGAAACTGAAGTTAGGTGCCACTAATGCAGTAGAAGCAGAGCCTGCCTTTAATAGGCAAAATAAGTCTTTTGATGTACAACCTCATTCCTCAGACGACATTACCCAAAATAGCAATGTAACCATTGGCGTGGATAGAAACGACTCTCCAATGTTAGGTACATTAGATAAACTCAATAAATATGGAGATAATGACTATATAAATAAAAATAGATCAGTTGATTAATCCATAGCATTTCCATTTGTTTCTTACTACCCCCCATATATACGGGCTGTCCAACACGGGCAGCCCTTTTTTTATGAGGCGTTATATTTGCCGTTTAGCCAAAATAAACAGCCAATGCGTTTGGGCGTGTGCAATAAAAAAACCTGCCCATTGAGCAGGTGTATAAAAATCAATTTAGTTGTAAAAGCAGTGCTTATTATAGCTGTATGTTGTATGTATATAAGCCTATTTTTAACTGTGCATCGCGGTCGCATCCACCGGCTAATGTGCTACCATTGAAGCCGTAGTTAATAATTCGCGCACCTAAGTAGCCCGATACGTTTACCACGCCACTTTTAACATAAGGACAGTCTTGTGTAAAATGAAGGGGAGTAGCAATGTCAAATACAAATACATGTCCGTTTTCACGGGTAAGGGTAGCAGAGCCTGATACTGTGTATTCGTTATCGCTACGGTCTCCGGTAGTGTAGCCGGCTACTTGCCTGCGCACTAATAAGCCTTTCCATTTTAAGTAAGCATTTGGTTTAGTTACCAATGTATCGTCCACTTTAATGTTGTAGTACCAGCTACCCACCACAGTAGTGTCCACTCTTGTAGCTACTACGTTGCCTTTAAGCTGCATATCGTTAAAGGCATAGTTGTGGTAGGTAATGGTATGCGAACTATTAGAGTCGCTATACCTACCATAATAAGATATAACAATAGAGCCTCTGCGATTATTTCCATCAAGGCAACGGCAGTTTTTATCGCCAAAGCGTATAGTTATCACATGTGGGTTGCTAAGCGTGTCGGTGGCTACGGTTGCGCAGTCGCCAAATGTGTTGGTAACGCGCATATATACACCATTATAATAAGTGCCCGCAGCGTCAGCTAATGAAATCACGTCATTATTAATCCATTCAATTTTGGAGGCATCGCCGGCATAGCCGCCATTGTCTTCTCCATCGCTCATGGCGTTGGTTTCTTTTTTAGATTTTATGCAACCTACACTTAAAAATAGTGCTGCAAAAGCAACTATGGCAGAAAATCGTATTGTTTTGTTAAAATACATAGCTGTATTATCATTAATGAATATAACGTTCATTGCTTTTTTGCAAGCATAAAAACACCGCAATATAGTATATGCCTTGCATATTACCAAATATAAGGCAGTCTATAATTAAGAAAACGCATTTATACCCGTAATGTCCATACCGGTAATTAATAAATGAATATCATGCGTGCCTTCATAAGTTACTACCGATTCTAAGTTCATGCTATGGCGCATAATGCTGTACTCACCCGTAATGCCCATACCGCCTAAAATTTGGCGAGCTTCGCGAGCAACTTTTAGGGCTATATCGCAACTATTGCGCTTTGCCATAGATATTTGAGCGGGAGTGGCTCTATCTTCATTTCTTAGCACGCCTAAACGCCAATTAAGGAGTTGCGATTTGGTAATTTCGGTAATCATTTCTGCTAATTTCTTTTGCGTTAGCTGAAATCCGGCAATGGGTTTACCAAATTGAATGCGCTGCAAGCTGTAGCGCAATGCCGTATCATAACAGTCCATTGCGCAACCTAAAGCTCCCCACGCTATGCCATAGCGGGCACTGCTAAGGCAGGTTAACGGACCTTTAAGCCCCTTAATGGTAGGGAAAATGTTTTCTTTAGGCACTTTCACATTGTCAAACACCAATTCACCCGTAGCCGATGCTCTTAAAGACCATTTGCCATGCGTTTCAGGGGTAGAAAAACCCTCCATGCCACGCTCCACTATTAACCCCTGTATTTCGTTTTGCTCGTTTTTTGCCCATACCACAGCAATGTCTGCAAAAGGAGCATTAGATATCCACATTTTAGCCCCATTAAGCACTACATGGCTACCATGGTCGGTAAAGCGAGTAGTCATGCCGGCAGGGTTTGAACCATGGTCAGGCTCTGTTAAGCCAAAACAACCCATCAGTTCTCCGGTGGCTAATTTGGGCAAATACTTGTGTTTTTGCTCTTCCGAGCCAAATTTATAGATGGGGAACATTACCAATGAACCTTGCACAGATGCGGTAGAGCGAATGCCTGAGTCGCAACGCTCCAATTCTTGCATCATAATGCCGTAAGTAATATAGTCTAAACCTGCACCGCCATACTCTGCCGGAACAAAAGGACCAAAACAACCTAACTGCCCCATGCCTTGCAGTAAATGGCTTGGAAATGCAGCCCGCTGGGCATAGTCTTCTATTATGGGTGAAATTTCTTTCTTTACAAAGGAGCGTACTGTATTCCTTATCAATAGTTGCTCTTCGGTTAGCAATTCATCTACCAAATAGTAGTCGGGGTGCCGGTAATTATCTTTTTCCATATCTTTGTTAAATCATATCTTTTGACGCTGCAAAGGTAGTATTTTTCGCTAATTAACCCTAACTTTGTATGGTAATAAACCCATTATTGCCTATTTGCTATTTGCATAGCATTGTTAGTCTTTTTTCTGCTCTTTTTCATAGTTTTTGGTTTATTTTTAGCGCACAAAAGTAGTGTGATGCGCATATTCATTGAATTATGATAACATTAATACTACGTCAAAAACTATAATTACATATTTCACGTCTAATAATATATAACCTCCCAATAATCGTAAAAGCCTTAAATAAAGAAAAATATGAGACAGCTTAAAATTGCTACCCAAATAACCAACCGCGACTCGCAGGCGGTAGAAAAATATTTGCAAGAGATTAGCAAAATTCAGATGGTAACGCCGGAAGAGGAGAGCATGCTTGCCCAAAAAATAAGAATGGGAGACCAAGCGGCTTTAGAAAAGTTGGTACAAAGCAACTTACGCTTTGTGGTTTCGGTGGCAAAGCAGTATCAGCATCAAGGGCTTTCGCTTAGCGACCTTATTAATGAAGGCAACTTAGGCTTAATAAAAGCTGCGCAGCGGTTTGATGAAACTAAGGGTTTCAAATTTATATCCTATGCCGTGTGGTGGATACGGCAGTCTATTTTACAATCCCTTGCCGAGCAAGGTAGGTTAGTACGCCTGCCTCAAAATAAAATTGGCACTTTCAACAAAGCTAACAAAGCCTTAATGGCATTTGAACAGGAAAATGAGCGCGAGCCTTCTTTAGAAGAACTTGCCATGATATTAGACATGCCGGAACAGGATATCAATAGTATTTTTTCCGGTAGCACAAGGCACACTTCTTTAGACGCACCCCTGCACGATACAGAAGATGTAGCAATGGGCGACTTACTTGAAGGCGGTGATGAAACCGATGAAGAAGTTATGCGTAATTCGCTTAAAGAAGAAATAAGCCGGGTGCTTAAATCGCTTAGCAACCGCGAAGCTGAAATACTTATAGCTTATTTTGGGTTGGGAGGGGAAGATGCGCCTACAATAGAACAGGTTGGCGAAAAGTATGAACTGACCAAAGAACGTGTGCGGCAAATAAAAGAGCGTGCCATAAAAAGACTCCAAAAAACGCGCTTTAGCAGTGCATTAAAAGGCTACTTAGGACAGTAGTCAAACTTCTAATATTTGATTAAAGCATTTCGTTACTTCTTATTTATTGAGCAGGCAGGCTACGTAGCCTGCTTATTTTTTTATCTAATGTACCTATTATATTGAATAGTAAGTCATTGTAGAGTCATTATTTAGTTAATAATTTGGTAGCAATTACTTAATATGGAACATGGTGTATTAATATTTGAGCGCAACTATTTTTGCCGAAAATTATTAATATGTTTAATGTAAAATCACTGACAGCCATCATTGCTTTATCATTGCTGTCAATTTGCACTCACGCTCAAACTTATGATACATTATGCAAGTTTGGCTCTTATTGGAAATATTTAGATGACGGTAGCAGTCAAGACGCTACCGGCTGGAAGCTCTCCTCCTTCAGCGATGGAACTTGGGGATGCGGCGCATCACCCATTGGTTACGGAGACACCTGGATTGTAACTTGCATTAGGTCAGGTTGCACTGCACAAACCAACTGTTATTTGCCTTCAACCTGTTCAGTTAACGCTACTGACTACTTTAGAAGAAAAATTAATATCCCCAATGTTTCTATCTACGATACGGTGTTGATTGATGGACTTGTTGATGACGGGCTTATATTATATGTAAACGGCAACTTAGAGTGGAACTATGGCATGCCTACTACATTTACCTACACCACATGGAGCACAAACAGCTCTACCGGAGGTCCTGAAACTACCCTTGTTTCAAAATTTATTCCGATAACGCACTTTGCAAACGGAGATAATCAAATTGCCGTTGAACTTCACCAAAGAGCAGCCAATACTTCAGATGCCTGCCTTGACCTAAGAATGGCTTTTAGAAAGAAGACTACAAGCGGTGGTATAAACAATATGCTTACCGGCAAAGACCTTAGCTTTTATCCCAACCCTTCTACCGGCAAATTTACCATTAAAGACAATTCAAATGCCCTTTCCGGTACTCCTTACAAAGCAACTATTTTAGACTTGAGCGGTAAAGCAGTTACAACTGTTGAGGGTTCTTTTAATGGTGCTGCTACAGAAATAACCTTAGACCTTCCTGCAGGCACATACATTGCCCGCCTTATAGGTGAAAAGGTGAACGCTTCCTTTACAATAACTATTGATAAAAAATAAAACGATTTATATATAAATAACATGAAAAAGTCATTTTTAGTAGTGCTAATAGCAGGCATCTTATGCCAAATAGTTCTTTCCAGTGATAGTAGAGGGTATCGTGGAAATGTAACTGGATCCACTGGTGCCGGTACAGGAGCCAATCAAGGTTGTTCGTGTCATGGTAGCCAAAACGGCTCAATAGACGTTTCTGTAGAGTTAGATTCTGCCGGAACCGCAGTTAATCATTATACGCCCGGAGGTAGCTATACCATTAAAATATCTGGCGTAAATAATAGTAGCTCTTCGCTACCAAAATTCGGCTTTCAGCTTTCAGCGGTATTAGCCAATGCTACGCCTGCCGGAGGCAATACCATGGCGGGGCAGCCCGGTGCTATGCAAGCCGGAACATGGGGTACATCTTTACCAACCGGTACTTCAAGCATAACAGTAGGAAGTCTTTTTTTAATTGGACATAGTACACCACTTGCTGCCGCTACCGGTACCGGTGGCAGTGGCACAACTTATGTGCAAAGCATACCTTGGACTGCACCTGCCGCCAACTCCGGCGCAGTGGTGATTTATGGCGTACTTAATGCAGTAAACGGCAACTCTGCCAGCAACGGCGATTTATTTAATATTGCCAAAACGCTTTACATACCGGAAATTGGCAAAGAAGCAACCTGCCCATAATAACTATCACTACAAAACGTATTGCTTAGCTACAAACTAAACCGAAACATAAAAAGCAGCCTCTACACGAGGTTGCTTTTTACTGCTAAAAAATAATATGCTGATGGCATACAAATTTCAAATAAAATAATTATCTTTGCACTCTAAAAAAATCGGAGACCATTCTTTATGCTTATTATTGACTCAAAAGATTGCGAAAACATAGACAAAGCACTTAAAAAGTACAAAAAAAAGTACGAAAAATCCAGAACCTTAAATCAACTGCGCAATCGTCAGTCGTTTACTAAACCCTCTGTTAAACGCCGTACAGAAGTACTAAAAGCTATCTATAAACAGAAGCTGAATAACGGCAATTTAGAAGATTAACAAAAAAAATATCCTTTTTCGGGAAAATATTTTGATACGCTATTGTAATTTAGTATATTTACAATAGCGTTTCTGTATATGGTAGAAAATTGGATAGATAAATTTCTTTCCTACTTAAAGTTTGAAAAGCGGTATTCTCTATTAACCATAGAGGCATACCGTACCGACCTTTCTCAATTCCTTGCATTCCTTCAACTCATCTATCCCGAGCTGGCTATAGATGAATTAGGGCATTTCCACATCAGAACTTGGCTTTCCGGTATGCGTGATTTAGACACAAAGCCTAAAACACTTAACCGGAAAAAAGCCACCCTCACGTCTTTTTTTAAGTACCTTCAAAAAAACGGAGTAGTTAAAAAAAATCCGGCTATGCTATTGCATAGTCAAAAATTGCCGGAAAGGCTACCCGTTTCGCTTGAAAAAGAAGAAACGCAAAGGCTATTTGAACAACCCTGCTTTCCTGAAGACTTTACCGGACTTACTGATAAACTAATATGTGAAATATTATACCAAACAGGGCTTCGCCGTCAAGAACTAATACAGCTGAAAAACGAGCATATAAGTCGCAGTTTGCTACAGCTACACATTATAGGAAAAGGCAATAAGCCGCGCATAGTGCCCATTGCCCAAGAGCTATTAACACTGATAGACGAGTACAATAATGCCAAACAGCAATTAGAAGCCACGCCAACTACAAACACATTACTGGTGTTGCCGGATGGCAAACCGCTATACCCTATGTATGTATATCGCACAGTAAAAAAATACATGGCATTGGTTACCACCCGTACCAAAAAAAGCCCCCATGTGTTTCGCCACACCTTTGCCACACAAATGATGGATAGCGGAGCCAACATACAAGCCATAAAAAACCTATTAGGGCATAGTAGCCTTGCTTCCACCCAAATTTACACGCACAACAGCCTTTCAAAGCTAAAAGAAATTCATAAAAGAAGCCACCCAAAAGGGTGATATTGTTTAACCTCAAATTTTGTTACAATCTATGAATGTACAACTTCAGACAGTGCATTTTGCCGCCGACCAAAAATTGATTGACCACGTAAACGCCAAAGTGGAAAAACTACGAACGTTTCACGATAAAATTATTGAAGTAGATATTTATCTAAAAGTAGATAATTTTTCGCACCAAGTAAAGGACAAAATAGCGGAAATAAAGGTATTAGTGCCTAAGCATTCCTATTTTGTTAAGCATAGCAGCAAAACATTTGAAGAGTCTTTTGACCTTGCGTTTGCGTCCTTAGTAAACCAAGTGAAAAGGCAAAAGGAAAAGCAACTTGCAGCAAGTATCTAAATAACACTTCATTGCAAACCAACAAGTCAAAAAAACTGTCTTATTGTGAGGCAGTTTTTTTGTTTTAAAGCCGTGAATAACCTTAATTTGCAAAAAAGGCTTATCTTGCCACATTATTAGCCATATAAACAGTATTTTTATATATGTACCGTAAAGCCGCACTCTGCACCCTGCTACTTTCAGCCACAGCCATTTTGTTTTCGGGCTGCGTAAAACATGAATACAGTTCAGACGCACCAGACAGTCCCGCCCATCCGCCATCAGTAATTATTGGTGGTGATAATCGTCTTTTATGCGCTTTTCAGCCGGTAAACGGGTCTAAAAACTGGGAAGTATCGCTCCCTCAATCTATTTATGCCTCGCCTTTAGTGTATAATGGTAGTGTATATGTAGGTGTAGTAAACTATCTATCTACCTCCGGCATAGGTTGCGATACGCTTTATAAAATTAATTCTGAAACCGGGGTAATGCAAAAGAAAATTACTATTGCAGGTGCACCTCCATTTGCCGTTAAAGCCACTCCTATTGCAAGCGGAAAGATTATTTATTTAGCCACTACCAACAATAATCTATATGCCATAGACACCACTACTTGGGCTCCGGCATGGACATTTGCTGCCGATGGTCCTTTAGAAGCATCACCTACCATTACGGATAGTAGCATCATTTTTGCGAGCATGGCAGGGTCTATTTATAGCGTAAACAAAAACACGGGTACGCTTATTTGGTCAACAAATGTGGGGGCGGGTAAATCCTTCACGTCTTCACCCGCAATATCTTCTCCTTATGGTTATATAGGTTGCAGTGATAGTGCCGTTTATAGCTTTTACCTAAATTGCCCCACCACAGCCGGCATCATCAAATGGGTTTTTAAGACCAATGGTAAAATTACAAGCTCACCTACTGCGCAGTTTGGCAGGTGCATTATTGGTAGCAACGACTTTAATGTTTATTGCTTAGACACTTCAAACAAAGGTTTAATATGGAAATTCCCTACCATGAGCAATGTTAATACTTCTCCGGTGATACACGACCAAGTGGTATATGTAGCAAGCAATGACTATAATCTTTATGCTATCAACATATTAAATGGTAGAGAAGCATGGAGATTTTCTACCAATGGTTTAGTAAAATCAAGCCCTACGGTTTATAGAGGTACAATATATTTAGGTAGCTACGATAAGTACCTCTATGCCATAGACAGTGCGGGGGGTACTTTGAAATGGACAGGCAACGTAAATGGACACATACAGTCCTCTGCTGCTATAGAAGACTATTCTAAAATGCAGTATAACAGCCAAGTGAGCGGCTATGAGAACTAAGGCTAAAAGTTAGGCTTTTAACCTTAGAAAATCCAACTCTTCCTCAAATTATTACCTCCCCTTCATTATTTATTATACCTTTGCGTCAAAGGTGTTGTTTTTTTATATGTTGCCAAGAAGAGATTTTTTCTTGTGCCAGAGATTTTCTTCCGAGAATTGAACCGA
>RGMU01000131.1 GCA_010021705.1 Chitinophagia bacterium
TCATCACTGCTTAGGGTAAAATTGGTCTTAAAAAATGTTTTGGGTAGCTTTTTGTCCACCGTGCATAGCGGGCTTAGCCGGAGTATATTGCTTAGCATGGCGGGGCGTTATATGTTTTTTTTAACTATTAAGTAAGAAATAAGCTCGTATTGGGCATCTGTGTCATCGTTAAATAACTGTGTTCCGCCCGGGAAGGCAAGGCTGTTGACACCCATATCGCTTTCTGCGCCTTTAATGTGGGTAAAAAACGATTGCAGTAATGCGGTATATGTGCCAACATGAAGCCCTTTTTTGGTTTCTTTGTTAAAAGAGGCTATAAGGTCGTTCAGGCATTCGCTTTGCCCGGCACACAGCCGTTTGTAGTAGTCTAAGCACCGCTTGGGGTGTTGGGCTGCTACCAGCATATCGCCCCCGGTGGTAATGTAGCCCAAACAATAAGGCGAAATAGCATTAAAGGCATAAGACCCTTCAGCATTGTTGTTTAGCTTTTTTACACAAAAGATAATACCATCTTCGGCTATGCTAATATTAGCGTATGTTAAGGCAAATATACCTTTAGGGTATAAATTAAAGGCAGTGCGCATGGGAGGTGCAAAGTGGTCGGCTTCTATTTTATAGTCGTTAAATGTAAGGTCGGTAATGCTAATGCCCCCTTCAATGTCTTCTAAGTCCATTACCTTCTCTTTTAGCTGCGTCAGCTGTTTTTTCCGGTATTCCAAGTCTTGCTTATTGGCAGAAGTGTCAATAATGTTGTCATCGCCGGTGGCAGAAGCGTCCACTATGTGCATGCGTGCCCGCACCCTGCCAATGAGGTCGATATATTGGTCAAGGTCAAGGTTGGGAAAAAAGTTAACAAGCTGAATTTGATTGTTTTTAGAGCCGATGCGGTCTATCCGCCCAAACCGCTGTATAATTCTAACGGGGTTCCAGTGAATGTCATAGTTAATAAGATAGTCGCAGTCTTGCAGGTTTTGCCCTTCAGAAATGCAGTCGGTACAAAAAAGGAGGTCTATTACGGCAGTAGCCTTTGGTGCAATTTTGCTTCTGTTTTTAGAGATAGGCGAAAAGTGGGTAAGCACAGTGTTAAGGTCGGTTTTTATATCGGGCAGGTTGGTTTTGTTGTCAGTGCCGGTAATGAGCGCGCTGTATAGTCCAAGCTCGTTTTTAATCCATTCCCGCAATTCGTTATATAAATATTTAACAGTATCAGAAAAGGCAGAAAATATAATTATTTTTTTATTACCGTCATTTATTGGGTTAGCCACCTTTTGAGCAATAATTGATTTTAGTTCTGCCATTTTGGCATCGCGGGCAGGTTCTATTTGGCGGGTTTGGGCTAATAGAGCCTCTATGTGTCTTTTATCATCGTTTAAGTCTTGCTTGCATTTATATAGGTCAATATCTTGCAGCAACACCTTTACCTTACCTCCCGCCAAAACCTCTTCTAATTGTTCATCGTCAAAGTCTATATTGTTAATGTCTAATTCAGGGTTATATATATTTTCCTGAAGGGCTTTTTCAACTTTACCGTGTAGTTCATTAATTTGCTTTAATAAGGCTTCTAAAGTGAATTGAAAGGCACAAACAGAACTCTCAAGCCTTTTAAGCAGGTTTACCCTCATAAGGTTGATAAGGTTATTTTCTGTATGCAGTTGCGACATTTTTAGCCCCGTAGATGTATCTTTGTCGTACCTTTCTTCATACCCTTTTCGCTTATTTTCGTTAACGTAAGATAAAAGGGAGTAGAATTGTAATTTAAGGGTTTGTAGCTGGTCGTTTACTTCGTTAATTTCCGGGAAATTACCTTGCGTATCAAAAGAAGGATATATGCTAATTGGCTTTAGCCTGTCAGGGAATTTACCAATACCTTTAGTGTCATAGTATTTTTCAATGTGCCTGCGAGAACGGGCAATGGTAAGCAAGTCTAAGAGCTTAAAATAAGCACCATCAAGGCTGTCTATTAGAGAGTCTCTGTTGGTTTCGCCCCCCTGATTATTTTTGAGCCAATTATTGAATTTAAGCTGTGCCTTCCTCAAAGTTTCGCTAATACTGCTTATGCCATGGCTTGCCAATGCGTCATCATGCCGTTCTGTAATAAAGGCTATTTGGTTTTTAAGGTCTGTCATGCGGGTATTTACCGGAGTAGCCGATAGCATTAGTACTTTGCTTTTAACGCCGGCTTTAATAATTTCGTTTAATAGCTTTTGGTAACGAGTAGTATTGCCTTCTAATTTGGTGTCATTGTTCCTAAAGTTGTGGGATTCGTCTATCACAATTAAATCATAGTTGCCCCAGTTAACGGTAGATAGGTTAATATCACCGCTATAACCCTCTTTGCGCGAAAGGTCAGAATGGAGCAACACATCAAAGTTCATTCTATCTTTTTCCAAGATATTGCGCACATCAGTTTGCTTGTATATTATCCAGTTTTCTTTCAACTTTTTAGGGCATAGCACCAGCACTTTGTTGTTCCGTAACTGATAATATTTCATTACCGCTAATGCCTCAAAAGTTTTGCCTAAGCCCACGCTGTCGGCAATAATGCAACCTCCATAGGTTTCTATCTTGTCTATTGCACCCAAAACAGCATCTTGCTGAAAGTTATACAGCATTTTCCATACTTCCGTATCTTTAAATCCTGTTTTGGTAATACGGTCATTGGTTTCACTGCTTGAAACGCTATTTTGAAACAGGTGATGAATTGTAAATTGATAAAGCCACTGTGGGCTAAGGCTTTCATAAGCCCTTTCAATATGGCTGATAACGCTTTGCTTTATATTTAGCTTGCTATTATCCCAGTGGCGATTAAAAAGAGTAAGGTATTCGCCTTCAGTGTCTGCAATATGGTCAATAATACAGCTGTCATCAGACGCAATAGTACCTAAGCATATAAGGTTAAAATCTTCGGGTGTAATGCCAAAGTATGTAGTAATGCCCTTATTGCGCACCAAAATAAATTTTTTTCCTCTTGCTTTTCCTGCGCGAATCCGCACCTTATTGGTAATTAGTTCTGCTACTTTACGTGCTTTGTATTGCCCTTGCAAGCGATGGTAGATGCTCCACTCTGCCGGGTCATACGATAGACGCGCCTCTTCTTCTGCAATGCCTACATCTAACAATATTCTTATGCTGTTAGCTACATTTAAACTATCATATAGGGCATAGAAGGCATTAATGCTAAAATAACAGGCGCACAGCATAACATCTGCTCCCGGCTCCAACAATGGTAACAACACATCAATACACTTTACGTTTTGATTGTTTATCATTTTCATATCTATTATGCTTTTATATCATCCTATTTCTCATACTTCAGAGAATTTACCGATAGGCAAAAGTAACTTAATTTTATAAAAATAATGTATCATCCCCACAGAGCGTTTAATCCGCCTTTAAAGGGCGTTTAAACGTTCTTTAAAGGAGATGCGATACGCATTAAAAAGCATAAGCGGTATGCCAAAGTGATATGAATTTAATTTTTTGGGGTTAATGGTTAGAATCCCGGCTACAGATGCCTCTTTGCCCTATTATTTTTAGGCGTGTATTAAAAGCATTCCTTCATCTATTTCCGGTTTTAATGTAAAGATAATAATAGAACAGGCCGCAATGGTTATTTATCATGGGCGACAGACGCAATTTCCCCTTACAATATTGTCTTAAAACTACGCCAACACCTGCGGCTCAAATTTATACCTTTCAGGGTCAACACGCTTAAACGCTTCTAAGATGTACTTTACCCGCTCCTTTATTTTCAATGCCATGCTGCCATCTAATACCATTTGGTATTCTTTTACACCCCAATCTTTGTGTTCAAAGTAATTTTTACCAGGCCACCAAGTGTCCTTTCCCGTAAAGGTGCATATAGTCTTTAACTTTTCTGCATAATGTTGGTTAAAATATTTTTGAGTTTGTGCGTTTGGGTCAGCATAACACGTACCGTATAAAAAATCTTTGTATTCTTTAGCATCAAAATGAAATCTAATTTTTACACCGTCCTTATCAAGATCTGGATGTATGAAATTAAACCCTGTAAATGGCTTTAAACTATTTACATTAAACCCCTCTAAATTCAGGTTAAGTTCCTGTGCTACTTTTACTAATTGTTCTTCTAATTTTGGAAAAATAATAAGCTCTTGTGTTTTCCAATAGGCATCAGCAATAGCTTGTGCTGCTTCTAAGGTTTTAGCATCTTTAGTAATTTGTGCTATTATTTCGTTACGCATATTATTTTGTATAGATTGGTTGGTTAAAGTTTTTATTAAATGTTGGTATTGTCGCAAGGTAGCGTGTAAAACCTTATGCCCTTCGGCTATGGTAAGGCACGCCTCCACCCATGCCAAAATGTCTTCTTTGTAGGATAGGTTAATATATTGTTCCCCATTTTTGAGCTTACCTTTACTCTCTCCACTCGGGTCTCTGCCATCAGGTGTTAAGTAAAATAGCAATACGTTACCATTAAAAGCATCATAATAGCGTTGTAATTGTTGCCAACCATCACCGGCATATATTTTGTTTTCAATAATGAGAGGATAGCCTTTTGCATTGGTAATGAAGATATCTATCCTGCTATCTAAGTTGCCGTTTTGTTGGCTACTGGCACTTTCTTCTGTTTTAGCCCAACTTTTTGCTACTTCAAATTCCTGAAGTTCACTCGCAAAAGGAGTGGGGGCATGTTTTGCTACTTGCAGGTCTATAAATTTTTGCAAAAACTGCGCGCCATAGCCATGATTAGCATCGGCATTTA
Source organism: Chitinophagia bacterium (assembly GCA_010021705.1). Classification (GTDB taxonomy): domain Bacteria; phylum Bacteroidota; class Bacteroidia; order Chitinophagales; family Chitinophagaceae; genus RGMU01. Next base: position 4,745 of record RGMU01000131.1, read on the forward strand.
GCAGGTCGGCTAAAAACTTAGAGTGCATTACTTCATCTGTTTTCACACCTAATACCTCAAATACAGTCTTATCTATTGTATTCCAGTTATTATATTCGACAGGCTTTTTATTTTGCGGAGTTAAACTAAATCCTTGGCTACCTACATTTTGATTCATACCTTCTCCCCCCTGTTTCCCAACCTGCTGCGCAGTATTTTTCTGCTGTAAGTTTTGAGCCAAGCCATTCGCTAAACCTGAAATTGCCTGCGTTAATCCTATTTTTATGGACTCCTGCAATACCACCCCTTGGCACTGCACCATTTGTAGCAGTGGATTTACACTCGATAATCCATCCACATCAACATTACTCACCGGATCATTCAATGCATAATGATATCCGGATAATAAACTATACTCATCCGTTAAGGGATCTATC
>RGMU01000132.1 GCA_010021705.1 Chitinophagia bacterium
AACAATAGGTGCTGGAAAAATAGCCACTAACATTTTAGCTAAAAGCACTCCCATTCCCCATGCTATAAGGGTATTTTTAACGGAGGCTTGGCTAAAAAATTCGTTTTTAGAAAACCGTATAACTCTAAACGAAGCCCACGTTAAAACTGTTAGTATCACATAACCCCAAACTAAGGACTTTTGTACTGGTTCACGCAAGCCTTTGGCAATATCTTTAACCAATATAAAGGTGTATGCCTCCGATAAAAGCAAGGCAAGTAGCAGTAATAAAGCTCTAAACATCATGGTGCAATATTACGTTAGTTGTGGCTACTTATTACAATCTTTGTATGACGCTATGCCAATTCTATGACCGTAATCTCCGGTAATATGCCCACTCTGCCGGCATAGCCTATATAGCCAAAGCCTGTGTTTACATACAGATATTGGCTACCGGCTTGGTATAGCCCGCACCACTGCTTATACAAATACTGAATAGGACTCCATTTAAGTACCTGACTATCAATGCCATATTGCATACCATGTGTATGACCACTTAAAGTAAGGTCTATATCCGGGTAGTCGGTTCGTACTTGAGCGTCCCAATGAGAGGGGTCATGGCTCATTAATATCTTTAGCAAATATTTTTGGTTTTCTAAACCTTCGGTTGCTTTTTGCATATCTCCGTATTTAGAATGCCCGCCTCTTGCTCCCCAATTTTCAATGCCTATCAGTGCTATTTTATCATCGCCTTTTTGAAGCAATACGTGTTCGTTTTTTAGCAGTTTCCAGCCCATTTTAGGGTGCAGGGCAACAATGGCTTCAAAGTTTTTCTCTTTTTCTGCCTCTGTTCTAAACCAGCCGTAATCGCCATAATCGTGATTGCCTAATATGGAATAAACACCCATTGGGGCAGACAGGCGGGCATATATCTCTTGGTATTCTTCTTTCACCTCTTTAGCATAATCGTTTACCAAATCGCCGGTAAATAGTATCAGGTCGGGTTTCTGCTGCAACACTAAATCAATGCCGTGTGCTACTTTTTCGGGATTATCAAAGCTGCCGGTGTGCAGGTCTGAAATTTGCACAATTTTTAACCCTCTAAAACTTGCCGGCAGGCGGGGCAAGCGAATGGTTATATTTTTAACATTATATTTATATCTATTTCCTCTACCGGCTAATAAACTACCCACGCTTAAACCCGCCACTACCACGGCTAACTGCTTAATAAATGTTGCCCTGCCAATAGGGCTTACAGCCTCGCTACTGCCTTTGGGTTTACTAATGTTTTTAAAGGCATATTGAATGAGTCGCCTAATATCATCAATAAAAAGGAGCAATGCAGCGAATATTTTGCCTAAAAGCACACCTATAAACCATGCCACCAAAAAGCCTTTTACTTGGGTGCTTGCCAAAAAGCCCGAATAGGTGTAACGGAAACTCCAAACGGCATACCAAGTAAGCAATGTTACCATTATATAGCCCCAAAACAGGGACTTTTGGAGCACGGGGCGCAGGCTTTTGGTAATATCTATAGCAAGGAAAAAACAATAGAACTCCGCTACAAAGGCGCAGAGAAAAAAGAGGTATATTATGGGTAACATAAAAGTGTATCAATCATTGATATGCCTATTATACGCAGAAGGTGGGTTATTTATTACACACTATACCCCCCATCCATGCGTAGGTGTATGCGCCTATGGCTTTGGCTAAGCCTTCTCTGCGCTTAAACACCCATACGTCTTTTAAAAAAGCCTTAAAGTTTTTTTCATTCAGTTGGTCAAAGGCTACCGATATGGTAGGGCTAAGGGAATAGGCGGTGTGCCATGTGCCTGCGGGTATAAACAGGCTTTCGCCGGCATGCACCACAAATTTTATGGGTGTGGCATCTTTATATTTAGGATATTTTGTAAAATCAGGGTTAAAAATATCTAATTCCGAGTGCCATGGGTCATCGGGCTTGGGGTATAGCATATCCTCTTGCCCTTTGGGGAAAACAATAAACTGCTTGTCGCCATAAAGCTGATTTATCCATGCGTTTAGGTGGTAATAGTCTAAATGGAGGTAGGGAAATTTACCGCCCGGTCCGCCTATAAACATCTCTGTGGCGCTACCCCAATAGCCCCTTTGAAACCAGCTATGCTCAAGCCAGTTGGGCACGGCATAGTTCATGTTCAGCGGTTTAAGCATATCCATAAGCGCAGGCAACTGCGTGGGAATATGATACACGCAAGGGTAGGGTGCAGGCGAGGCTTCGGTGCTGTTTTCTACCATATCCATAATTTGGGACATGGTATAGGTTTTGCCTTTCACTTCGGTGGGCACATCAGGGTAGTGTTTCCTGAACCAATTGGGCGTGAAAGTACCGTTTGCCTTCCACACCTTAGATGCGCTTTTGAATACGCAAGGCTTGCCCGGCAAGTAAAACTCCTCCATGAACTGCTTGTGGCTTATATCGCCTACTTTTTGAATTTCCATTGTTGTGTATTTTATATGGCTTTGGGAAATTAAACAATACTATTAATATCCTCTTCGCTAAGCCTCAATTTAGCCATTATGGTAGCTTTATCAATATTCATATCTAACATAATTTTAGCGGAAGCTAATTTGGCTTTATATTCTCCTATTTTCTCCCCCTCCTGCAAGCCTTCAGACTTGCCTATCTGCAAGCCCTTTTCTATCCCAATTTTTTCCCCCTTTTTTAATCCTTTTTTTAACCCCTTCTCCATGCCTATTTTTTCCCCTTTTTCTATGCCTTCGGCATATCGGGTGTAGGTTTTGTCGTGGAGTTGCCTGATGTCGTCTAAATATCTATCGTGCTCTTTGCGCTCAATAGGGTTTAGAAATAAGGTATCTACTTGTTGTTTAGCATAAAGCAACACCGGGTCAATCGGAGCTTTGCCTTCGGGTAATTCTTCATATTTTAACAAATAGAGCCAATAATCAACCGATTTTTCTAAAGTATCAACATAATTGTCTAATGCCACAATATGATAACCGGGCATTATTTTATCAACCTTATTGTTTTTGTTTTCCGCCTCTGTAAGCACTAATGGGACTCCGGAATGGCGGTCTATAAATTCGCCCTTATAGTCATAGATATAGCCCTTGCCACCCGCAAAGGGGTGATAAAGCAAATAGATAATTTCCACATGTTTCACCTCTTCGTAGCTTGTTCCTTTGGTAATGCTTTGCGTAATGCGCTGCGCTACGGCAAACACCATGCGCTTTATAAAGTAGATAGAAGGGTCGTTTTGAATTTCAATAATGCAAAGCGAGCCGTCGGCTTCTTTCACTAAAATATCTACCCGCGTTAGTTTGTCGGTAGGGCTATCTAAGTTGCTTTCGCCTTCTAATACCTCTTGTATAGCAACCGGTCTTTCCAACAGTGCGGACAAAAAGCCATTGATAATGCTATAATTGGCACTGTCTCGCAGCAGTCTTTTTATTGCCCAGTCGTAACGTAGCCGGCTCTCGTGTTTGGGGGGCATGGGGTAGTTTTTTGCGCAAAGTTAGTTAAAAAAACTATGATAGGCGGTTTGTGGCTTATGGTAGATTTAAGTTTTACCATATCAGCGAATCAACCAATAGGGTATGGTTTACACACTCTTCAGTTCAGTTACAAGGCTTTGCAGCATTTTTTTGGCATCGCCAAACAGCATACTTGTTTTAGGGCGGAAAAACAGTTCGTTTTCTATGCCCGCATAGCCGGGTTTCATGCTTCGCTTGTTTACTATCACGTGGTCGGCTTTTTCTACTTCTAATATGGGCATACCATAAATGGGGCTTGCAGGGTCTTCTTTGGCAGCCGGATTTACAACGTCATTTGCGCCTAAAATAAGCACTACGCTTGTGGTGCCCATTTGGTCGTTAGCGTCTTCCATTTCTAATAGTCTGTCGTAAGACACATCGGCTTCGGCAAGCAATACGTTCATGTGTCCGGGCATGCGCCCTGCCACGGGGTGAATGCCGTAGCTAACTTCTACACCCTTCTCGTGTAATACTTTTTCTAATTCGTGGCAGGTGTGCTGGGCTTGTGCCACAGCTAAGCCATAGCCGGGTATTATCATCACTTTAGACGCATAAGCCATCAGCACGGCAGTGTCGCTAAGGGATATTTCTTTGTAGTTGCCTTGCTCTTTTGCTGCGCCGCTTGCACCGGCTTTAGCACCCCCAAACGAGCCTATCAATACATTTTTTAGCGAGCGGTTCATTGCCTGGCACATCAATATGGTAAGTATAGTGCCCGCTGAACCCACAAGGATACCGCCGGTTAGCATTACCGGATTGTTGTATAAAAAACCGCCAAACGCAGCTGCCACACCCGTAAACGAGTTTAAGAGCGAAATTACCACCGGCATATCTGCGCCGCCAATAGGCATTACAAACAGCACACCGTATAGTGCAGCCAATGCTAATATGCCGTAAAACAGCACCGGCATGGTAGCAGCCATGCCTGTTAGCACCATTACAGATAGCACAGCCACTCCGCCTAAAAGGATAAAGTTGATAGCTTGCCCGGCAGGAATAGTTCGGTCTTTTATGCTGCCGTTTAGCTTGCCCCATGCTATAACGCTACCCGCAAAGGAGATAGTGCCTATTATCATGCCTAAGATAATAATAGCCATTTTACCCGTATCGGCGGCGGGGTCGTTGTTGTGCTCTATTAAAGAAATAAGCATGGCGCAAGCCCCACCCATACCGTTAAACATGCTAACCATTTCGGGCATGGCGGTCATTTGTACGCGCTTGGCTGCTAATGTGCCTACTACTGTGCCAATGGCAAGCCCTGCAAATATCCATAGATAGTTGTGCAGGTGTTGCCCTTCATGGTTGGTGTATAAAAACAGGGTGGCAAATATGGTGATTATCATGCCGGCTGCTGCTACAAGGTTGCCTTTGCGGGCACTGAGCGGATGAGATAGCATTTTTAGCCCCACAATGAACGTGATAGAGCCTATAAGATAGCAGAGGAGTAATATGCTGTTTTCCATTACGGAGATGATGTGTTTTGTTATAAAAATGGGTAGCTAAATAATGGTAATTTATTTCTTCTTTTTGTTGTTAAACATTTCTAACATTCTGTCTGTAACCACAAAGCCACCGACCACATTAAGCGTGCCTAATACAACGGCTAAAAAGCCTAATACCAACGACAGATAATCGCCTTCTTTTGCCTCT
>RGMU01000133.1 GCA_010021705.1 Chitinophagia bacterium
CCACTCAAAATGCCATAGTTCTCCTTGTCTCTAAGGAGGCGTTTCATAGCCCAATCGTAGCGTATTTGTGAGTTGATAGCCGGCATGGTGCAAAGTTAGGCAAAAAATCTGTGATAGGCGGTTTTTGCGCTTATGGTAGATGTATGATAAGTTCAAAATATACTATTTCAGCATGCCGCTATTAGTAGTAATGAAATTTAGACGCAGCTGCAATCCCACTATTTACCCTATCAATAGGGCTATTTACCGCTCCTATAGCCTATTCACCTATTTTTTGATACTGTTATCAAATTCACCCTTTTCTTTGCGGGCGAATTAAAATTACTTATATGAAGGCTTTAAAGAGAATTGGGGCAATGTTAGCCCTGCTATTGCTCTACGGCAGTGCTTTTGCGCAGCAACGATATACACTAAGCGGAACATTAAAAGATGCCCGCAACAGCGAAACGCTTATCAATGCTTTGGTAACAGTGGAGGGCAAACCCGAATTAGGCACCATTACCAATGAATACGGCTTTTATTCCCTTACGTTACCCGCCGGCTATTACAGTATTATATACAGCTATGTAGGCTACACCGCCGACACCGTTAAGCTGTCGTTGGGGCAAAATATTGTAAAAAATGTTGCTCTTAAAAGCCAATCACGCGAATTGAAAGACGTGGTGGTAAAACAAGTGAAAGAAAATAATAACATTACCACAGCACAAATGGGTGTTGAAAAGCTGAATATGGCAGAAATTAACAAGCTACCCGTGCTTTTAGGAGAAAGAGATGTATTAAAAACCATTCAGTTATTACCCGGTATTAAAAGTGCCGGCGAAGGCAATAGTGGCTTTAATGTGCGCGGCGGTACTACCGACCAAAATTTGATTCTCCTTGACGAAGCCCCCGTTTATAATGCAGCCCACCTGCTTGGTTTTTTCTCCACTTTTAACAGTGATGCCATTAAAGACGCTACTATATATAAAGGAACGCAGCCCGCGCAATACGGAGGCAGATTGGCTTCTGTGTTAGACATACGCATGAAAGACGGCAACAAACAAAGCTATGAAGCTAATGGTAGCTTAGGGCTTATATCTTCTAAATTAAGCGTGGAAGGTCCCGTTGTGAACGATAAAGGCTCTTTCTTTGTTTCCGGCAGGCGCACTTATGCCGATATATTCTTAAAAGCATCTACTGATGAGGGCGTGAAAAGTAGTAAACTTTACTTTTATGACCTTAACGGAAAATTAAACTACCAATTAGGCAAAAAAGATAGGCTATACCTTTCTGGCTACACCGGACGCGATGAATTAGGCTTAGGCGGCATATTTGGCATAAAATGGGGCAATGCCACCGGCACCCTGCGCTGGAATCATATCCTGAATGACAAGCTATTTTCCAATACTTCGCTTATTTACAGCAAGTATGAATACAGAATATCCATAAAAAGTGGCACTACCAACTTTGATATAAACTCTCAAATCAAAGACTTAAATATAAAAGAAGAAATGCAGTATTTCCCAAATGCTAAAAACGCATGGAAATTTGGCATCAACAGCATTTATCACACCGTGCTACCCGGTGAAGTAACCTCTTCGGGCACAGGCGTTAACAACATTTCAATCCAACAACGCAAATCGCTTGAAAATGCCATTTATGCCAACAATGACTGGAAGGCTTCTTCCAAATTGAATATTAATTACGGGCTAAGATTATCATCTTTCTACGTATTGGGTGGCGGTGATTTTTACGAATTGAACGAAAATAGAACACTTAAAGGCAAAAAGTATTATGCTGAAAATGAAATTGTAACCGCCTATTACAATGCAGAGCCTCGTATTTCTGCCTCTTTCCAATTTTCAGAGGCTTCTTCATTGAAAGCAGGCTATGCCCGCAACACGCAGAACATGCACCTTATCTCCAACAGCACTTCCACCAACCCAACCGATAAGTGGGTGTCTAACAGCAACAACATTCTACCCGAAATAGCCGACCAAGTGAGCTTAGGATATTTTAAGAACCTAAAAAATAACAAATATGAATTAAGTGCCGAAGCCTACTATAAAAACATGCAAAACCAAATTGACTATAAAGACGGTGCCGATGTGTTATTTAGCGACTCACTTGAAACTCAGTTACTTAACGGTAAAGGCAGGGCTTATGGATTGGAGCTATATGCCCGCAAAAAAACAGGCAAGCTAACCGGCTGGATTAGCTATACCCTATCTAAAACAGAGAAGCAAATAAACGGCATTAACAACAATGAATGGTATGCAGCAAGGCAAGATAGAACACATGACATATCTATAGTGGGTAACTATGAAATATCGCCTAAATGGTCTCTATCTGCTGTTTGGGTATATAATACCGGTAATGCGGTTACGTTTCCAAGCGGAAAATACATGTTGGACAATCAAGTAGTGTTTTTATATACCGAGCGCAACGGCTACCGTATGCCCGCCTACCACCGCTTAGACTTAGGTGCTACCCTAAAACTTAAAAGCCGGAAGCACTACAGCAGCGAGCTTAATTTTAGCCTTTATAACGCTTATGGTAGGCAAAACCCATACAACATTACATTTAAGCAAAGCACTACTGACCCTAACGTTACCGTTGCCGAGCAAACCTCACTTTTCCGCTGGGTACCTGCCGTATCATGGAACTTTAAATTTAAATAATTAACCTTTCAAAACAATAAATATGAAACAGACCATATATTTGCTTGCCACCACTGCCATGCTATTTACAACTTTTAGTTGTAAAAAAATTATAGACGTAAAGCTAAACGACAGTGCTCAAAAGGTAGTAATAGAAGGCGTTATTACCAATGCGCCCCCTCCTTACACCGTAACTGTTACTAAAACTGCCAACTTTTCTTCCGACAACAACTTTACCACCATTAACAACGCTATAATAGTAATAAACAGCGGCACTATATATGATACTTTAGTACAAGCTGCGCCCGGTGTATACAAAACTTCTAAAATAATCGGTTTACCGGGTGCCACCTACCATATAGACGTAAACATAGACGGTAATCATTATATGGCACAGTCCACCATGCCAATACCCGTAAATTTAGACTCTGTAAGTATCATTAAATCCACCTTTGGATTTGAACCTAAAAACAGGCAGTTAGTTCCCCGATATAACGACCCTGCAAGCACAGCCAATTTTTACCGCTTTAAGCAAAAAGTGAACAACAAATATACCGACCAGCTTTATGTAGAAGACGATATTCTAACAAACGGACAAACCAACAATAAACCCTTATTAACTCCGGTATTTCCCCCGCAAGTGGGCGATAGTGCTACCGTAGAAATGATGTGTATTGACCAACCGGTATATAAATACTTCTATTCGCTAAGCCAAAATTCCGGCAACAGCCAAGACGAAGCTGCTACCCCTGCCAATCCTATTACCAACTTTAGTGGTGGTTGCTTGGGCTACTTTTCCGCCCAAACATACCAAAAAGTAAACGTCTTTGTGCAATAAAACTTCCTTAATACCTACCCTATTTCCGCTGCTTGCAAATTGCCGGTTCGCTGTTGAACCCAGCCTAATACTTTATTAAGCTGTTCTTCAGGGGTAAGGTTGCTGTTGTCTAAAAGAATGGCATCTTTAGCTCGCTTTAGCGGGCTTTCTTCACGGGTAGAGTCTATATAATCACGTAGCTCTAAATTATGCCTCACCTCGTCTATCGTTATTTGGTTATTCTTTTCATATAATTCATGGAAACGGCGCAGTACGCGCACTGCCGGGTCGGCAGTCATAAACACTTTAAGCTCCGCTTGCGGAAACACCACAGTGCCAATATCTCTGCCGTCCATCACTATACCTTTCATTATGCCCATTTTTTGCTGCTGCTCTACCGCAAACAGCCTTACTTCTTTAATGGCTGCTACTTCGCTCACTTTATTGGACACGGGCATTTCGCGTATTTCTAACGAAACATTTTCTTCGTTCAGTAAAATATCGGAGGCTTGCCGGTCAGGATTATACTCAAACGACAGGTTAACATGCTGCAAGGCATCAACCACACTGCCATGATGATAAAAGCCCACCGAATGGCGTAAAAAATAGAGGGTAATAGCCCTATACATAGCCCCGCTGTCTATATATTTATACCCCAATGCCACACTTAGCTGCTTAGCAATAGTACTTTTTCCGCAGGAAGAGAAACCGTCTATTGCTATAATAATCTTCGGCTGCTCCATAGTGCAAATTTACGCAAAATAGCTGTATGTAACACTGTTTTGCCCGTAAAGGAAGAAAAGTTTTTACTATACGAGTTATAAAAACGTACTTATGCTTTGCCGGTAATTAGCTTAAACGCTTTTTCTACCACTTTTAGCATAGTGGTGGCAATAATTTTAATATCAAGCCAAAGGGTGCGGTTTTTTACATAATAAATATCCCACTGAACGCGCTTGCGCAGTTCACGCTCTCCATTAATTTCGCCTATGTAGTCTTTAATTTGTGCCATGCCTGTCATACCGGGTTTAGCATCTAAGCGTAGGTTATAATAGGGAATATATTCGGCATATATTTGAGTATGATAAAGCATGTGAGGGCGAGGTCCTACAATACTCATATCGCCCAGCAATACATTAAAAAATTGAGCCGTTTCGTCTAAGTGAGTAATACGCAAAAATTTGCCGATGCCCGTAATGCGCTTATCATTAATTGATACTTGTTGCATATCGGCATCAGGGTTCACATACATGGTTCTGAACTTAAAGCATTTAAACTCTTTACCCATATAGCCGGTGCGCCTTTGTATAAAAAAAACCGGACCGCGTGATGATAGTGCAATGAGTATTGCCAATATTGGCGTTAACCAACTCATTACCAAAACAATAAAAGCCAATGAAACAGTAATGTCTATGGCGCGCTTGGCAATAAGAAAGTATGATGGTGGTTTACACACCACATACAGCCGGCTAATGTCGTGAAACATATACCTGATATGGGATATATTGGAGTGTGGCAAGGGAGATACCATGCTACTTGCTTCCAAATCCATTTCTAAGGTCATGTTGTTTTTCATTACTGTACAGTCTTTTACTAAATACCGCAAAAATCGTGCTAAAGT
>RGMU01000134.1 GCA_010021705.1 Chitinophagia bacterium
GTTCTTCGCGCTTGGGCAGGTTAGGCTCGTCTCCATATACCGATGATGATGACGCATATACAAAGCTCTTTACTCCGGCATTTTTGGCTGCGGTTATCATATTCACAAAGCCGCCAATGTTCACGTCATTGCTGGTAATGGGGTCTTTTACGGAGCGGGGCACAGAGCCTAATGCAGCTTGGTGGCACACATAGTGTATGCCGGCACAGGCTTCTTCGCAGGCAGCCGGTTGCCTTATATCGCCTTCTATAAACCTATAAGCAGGGTGGTGCTTAAATAGGTCTATATTGCTTTGCAGTCCGGTGGCTAAGTTGTCTAAAACTCTAACCTCTTTTGCGCCATTGGCTAATAAATATTCTACTATATGCGAGCCAATAAAGCCTGCACCTCCGGTAACTAAAAAGGTGCTGTGCTCCAGCGAGCGCGTGTGAAAAAGTGTTTCCATTTTGCTGTGGTTGCGTTTGTAATGTATATAGAAATGCCGTACTGTGTTTTAATGCACAGTACGGCATGTAAAGCATGTAAGTTACACTTAGGAAGCCTGTGCTGTAACTGCTACGGGCTTAGTGTTTTTTCTAACTTTAGCCGGTCTTAGCTTTCCAAAGCTACCTGCTGATATTTTTCCCTTTTTGGTACGTTTGTCGCCCCTGCCCATAAATATTATACGGTTAAATTATGAAATGATATAAAATTGAGTGTGCGAAGGTACAACAAATTTTTCAAAAAGTGTAACGATAGCTATTCCGCTGCGGGCGTATTGGCTATTTTGTCCATCAGCGATTTGCTTGCCTTAAATTTGGGCATCCGTTTTTCGCTAATTTTAAGAATTTCTTTTGTTTTTGGGTTAATTCCGTTACGAGAGCTGCGCGTGTAGGTGGAAAACGTGCCCAAACCGTTTAGCGACAGTTGGTCTCCGCTTTGCATACATTGCTGCACCCCTGTAATAAAGGCTTCTAAAGCAAGGTTGGCAGTTGTTTTTGGGATGCCTGCCTCTTTGGCTATTAACTCAATCAATTCTGCTTTTTTCATGTTTTATATATAATTAATAGTACGTGTATTGATAATTGCAGTAGTACAAATTTACAAATAGTTGTTCAAAAATACTACAATTTTTTACTTTGCTTGCAATAAACATTGCAAAATAATGAATTAGGGGTAAATAACTTCCATTACAGTACGGAATGCCGTAAAGCGGTTAGGAAATTTGGCTACACCTTCGGCTCTCATTTTAGGGGCGTGTTCGTTTATATATTGGTTGTATTGGTTTAACGTATTGCAGTGATATTGGGCTATATAGGTGATACCGTCAGCCTCGTCTTGCTCTAATAAGCGGCTTAATGTGGCATGGTTAAATAAGTTTAACGACAGAATTTGAGGGATGTGCTCTTGGCGCATCCATGCCTCCCATTGTTCTGCGGTATCGTTATTTACCTTAACGGTTACGTTATACACAATCATAGCCCGAAATATACATATTAGTTAGCATATTACAACTACCGGAAAACAAAATAATACCCATTTTTCGCACAACTATCAGTAAGATAGGGCATATTTGTAGTTGTTAATGTTTTGTGATTGTCAAAAAAAATAGCAATCGCAAGCAAAAAGCGTGTATTTTAGGAATGTCTACGATTGTAATATGAATTAATCGTAACCTAAAATTGAGCCTAACGCATGGATAAATATGGCGTTAGTAACTCAAGAAAAAAGTTTGATACTTAACAATTTTTTGTACGTTTGTAGCAGTTTACACTTTAAATAAATTATCAATGAAAAAATGGCTTTGGGTAGGGGTTACTGCCTTAATAGTTTTAGCAGGGTGCATTAAAAAAGGCGACCTTAACTTTAATAATGTTCAAATAGAAAATTGGACTCCGGATTGGGCACTGCCTATATTAAACTCTAAGCTGTCGCTGAAAGAAGTGGTGAAACCCGGCGATGTGGTAACGATGGACGCAGACGGCATGTATGCTATCCACTATACCGGAAAATTATACACTGTGAAAGCAGAGGATTACATTAATATACCTGACCAAAATTACAGCACGCCTTCGTTTACACTAACCACGCCTATCACCCGCACTTCTTTTACGGGTAGCATAAGCGATTCTATGGCTAACCACTATAACTATACCGATACCAATGGCAGTAGTTTAAAGCACATTGCGTTTAAGAGTGGTAGCATTGCCATTACGCTAAACAGCACTTACAATCAAAATATATCGGTGGCTATAGTGTTTCCCAACATTACTAATGCTGCGGGTAGCCCGCTTAGGTTAACGGCTTCTATTACCTATCCGGCTACTTCGGGTACAGCTACCACATCGCTGGCGGGCTATACTGCCGACCTTACCAATGGTGGCACCGCTACCAACTATTTTGCCTACAAAATAGTATATACGCTTACGGGCACCGGGCAGCCTATTGCAGCCTCTAATGCCCTTAGTGCTACGGTATCGCTATCTGCGCTAAAGTTTAAGTATATAGACGGCACTTTAGGACGCTATACCATTCCTATTCCTTATGACACCATAGATGTTGAGCTTTTTAAGAACAACCTCCATGCCAATATTTATTTGAGAAACCCTAAGCTAAAGCTCTTTTTTAGCAACTCTTTTGGCTTAGGTGCAAGTGCGGAGCTGACGCAAATATACGGCTTAACCAATAAGGGTATTGTGATAAACATGGCTATACCGGGTATCAATATTTTAGGGGCATCGTCTATAGGTTCAACGGCATACAGCAACTTTGTGATAGACAGCACCAATAGCACTATTCAAAACATATTTAACCCCGGACCTTACAAAATTATTTATGAAGGCAAGGTGGTTATAAACCCAAGCGCAGGGGCTAATACGTTTGTTACCGATACCAGCACTTTGTCTATAAGTGCAGAAGCCGAGCTACCGGCATGGCTCAAAATTATTGACCTGTCTATACAGGACACTATGGCTATGCTGTTGCCACAGGATACGGATATTTTGAAAAGGGCAGAGTTTAAGATGATAGTGAATAATGGCATGCCTGTATATGCCGGCATACAGCTATACTTTGCCGATACCAACTATAATGTGCTTGATTCGCTTGTGAAACCCAATGAAAACCTGATTCCGGAGGCTCCGGTGGACGCAGACGGCAGAACTATTGGGCAAACTACGCAAGCCATTACCTATTTTACTATGGAGCATGATGCCTACAATGCCATTGCCCGCAAAACGAGGTTTGCCTTTATAAGGGGGGCATTAAAATCAAGTGGTAATGCGTCCATAAAAATACGCTCTGCCGACAATCTTCAAATGAAACTTGGGCTACGATTTATGCTTAATATGTCTCAAACCGGTTTTTAATCTATAAACAAAGCTAATAATATGAAAAAACTGATTTATGCAAGCCTTGCCTTGCTAACAAGCACACTATTACACGCCCAAAATTCTAACACTATGGGCTTTATGGAGCAGTTGCCACAGTCGCAATGGATATGCGCGGCAAATATGGTAAACAATAAAATTACGATTGGTTTGCCTGCGGTATCAGGCATTTCATTAGGGCTATACAATTCAGGGTTCACCTACCACGATGTGTTCAAAAATGCGGGCAATGATAGAACAGCTATTCGCATTGGTAATGTGATTGATAAAATGAAAAGCACCAACTATGTGGGCTTTGACATGAACATGGCATTATTTAGCCTTACTTATGCCAAAAAAGACCTTGCCGTAGGTATATCTGCCAACGAACATTTTGATTTCAGGTTTAATTATCCTAAAGATATTTTTGCGCTTTTGTGGTATGGCAATGCGCCGTATATAGGCACTAATTTGGAGATAGGCAATTTTGGCATTAACAGTAGCTGGTACAGAGAATATGCACTGCATGTTACCAAAAAGTTTAATAAGCTAACAGTGGGCGTAAGCCCTAAACTTCTCTATGGTAAAATGAACATATACACCAAACAAACGTCTGTAAAGCTATATACTGATGCCGAATATTATGCCCTTACCACCACAGCAGCCTTAGACATACGCACAAGCGGCATTCCTGATACCAACGACCTAAAAGGCAATAACAGTTACTATGGCACTGATTATGTAATGAACACCAAAAACGGAGGCTTTGCCATAGATGCGGGTGCGCGCTATTACATTACGCCTAAGTTAGATATAGGTGCAGGAGTGTATAACTTAGGCAGCATTAACTGGAACAGCCGCGTACACAACTATAAAGCTGCCACTCAACCCATTACTTTTGACGGCATACACGCAGAGCAGTTTTTGCAAAGCGATAGTAGTTCCATTAACTTTGATAAACTTACCGATTCTTTACGCAATTTGTTAGAGTTTAGCAAAAACAGCACGCCTTATAAAACAGTGCTACCGTATAGCCTGTATGCTATTGTGAATTATAAGGCAGGTGAGAGCCATTATTTTGGAGGTAGGCTTAACTTGGAGCGATTTAACAAAACGTTTTTATTTTCTGCCACGCTAAACTATCAGTTCAGGTTAAGCAAGCACTTTACGCTTGATGGTAGCTATACTTATAAAAACAAGTCTGCGTTTAATATAGGAGGCGGGCTAATAGTTCAGTTGCTTAACATGCAGTGGTATATAGTAACCGATAATTGGTGGGCTGCCGTAAAGCCATTAGACACCAAAAATATGAATATAAGCATGGGCATGAATGCGCAGTTTGGCAACAGAGTAAAGAAGAAGCACAAAAAAGACGATGATAGCGATAAATAGCCTCCTAAGCCGGAGTAACGCCATAATTATGGTTATAGACTAAAAGCAACTAACCCGCCTTTTTTAGGGGCGGGTTAGTTATGTAAGATAATGGTTGAATGTATACTATAGCCTCATATCATCGTCATTGGAGTCTGTTCTAAAGTCGGGCATTGTTGGGGCATCGTGAGGTGGGTTGTTGTTGCCTTGTGGTCTTTGCCTGTCTCTGTTGTCGTTTTTGTCAAACCGGTCGTTTCTGTCGC
>RGMU01000135.1 GCA_010021705.1 Chitinophagia bacterium
ATTAGTAATAGCACCACCCGTTAATTAAATGACGGATATTTTTTGAAACTATAAGGAAAACTAATAATTTTGCAGCGTTTTACTTGTATTCCGTGCCCATTTCCTTACAAAAGAGTAGAGTTTTTGTCATTATTATTCAGCTACTAACAGCGATAATAGACTTTTTTCATCGCTTCTTTGAGCGGTGGATAGCCAAGCAAACTTTTAGGTATATAGCCTGTGGCGGTGGTAATACCGTGCTGAATTGGCTGCTATACACGCTTAGCTATTATTATGTGTTTCATGGGTCTTATTATGTTAGTACAGTTAAATATAGCTATTGCAAATGTACGCATTATTTATATGCTCATGGTTATTATTATGTTCACAAGGTTAAATATGGCAGTGATATTGTGAACTTGGTAGGTGGGGTACATGTAACGCCCCGCCAGGCTGCATACGCTGTGGCATTTTCTATTAGTTTTCCTATTGGCTTTTTGCTATCGCGCTATATAGTGTTTCCGGAGTCTAATATTAAAAGCGGGGTACAGTTTTTTAGGTATGGCTTAGCTACGGCAACGTTTGTGGTGTTAACTATTGTTTTAATCCGTGTATTTGCATGGATGCTACCTTTTGTGCGTGCTGAAATATCTTATGTGTTTATCATGATAATAACGGCAGTGCTAAGCTATTTATCTCAAAAGTTTTTTACTTTTAAGCAGGTAGATGCTGCTTAGGGTAGTACTATTTGCTAATTAACAATCAAAAAACTAAAATTTAATTTTGGTTTTTACCTTCATTCTCAAAATAAACACTATTTTTGCACTCCGTTTAAAAATTCATGGCAAAACAATCCTTAATAAAACAAGATGGAGTTATTGTAGAGGCACTGTCCAATGCAATGTTTAGAGTAAGATTAGAAAACGGGCACGAAGTTTTGGCTACCATATCGGGTAAAATGCGGATGCACTATATACGTATATTACCGGGAGACAAAGTGGGTATAGAAATGAGTCCATACGATTTAAGCCGGGGGCGCATTATTTACCGATATAAATAGAACATAAGTAAACATATATAACAAATTAGCTTTATGAAAGTAAGAGCAGCTATAAAAAAACGCAGCGAAGACTGCAAAATAGTACGCCGGAAAGGAAGGCTGTATATTATTAACAAAAAAAATCCTCGTTATAAACAAAGACAAGGATAATAATTATTTATCAACGTAAAACAACAACCTTTTAGTATATAATTATGGCTCGTATTGCCGGTATAGACCTCCCAAAGCACAAAAGAGGCGAAATAGCTCTCACTTATATTTACGGTATTGGAAACAGTACTGCCCGCTATATATTAGATAAGGCGGGTATTCACTATGATAAAAAAGCCAATGAATGGAATGACGAAGAGCAAACAGCGATTCGTAACATTATCAATACAGAATTTAAGGTAGAAGGTCAGCTTCGCTCTGAAGTTCAGATGAACATAAAGCGATTGATGGACATTGCCTGCTACAGAGGTTTACGCCACAGAAAAGGCTTGCCGCTACGTGGTCAGCGTACCCGTACCAATAGCCGTACACGTAAAGGTAAGCGTAAAACAGTTGCAGGTAAGAAAAAAGCGGCTAAAAAATAAACCTTATATCCTATATCTTCTTATTATTTTTTGAATAAAGTAACCAATAATAATGGCAAAAGCACAATCATCGGCTAAAGTAGTAACCAAGAAAAGAGTAGTAAAAGTAGATCCGCATGGCGATGTACATATAAATGCTGCATTCAACAATATCATCATCAGCATTACCAACAAAACCGGTCAGGTTATTTCTTGGTCATCTGCGGGTAAAATGGGCTTTAGAGGCTCTAAGAAAAATACCCCTTATGCTGCCCAAACAGCGGCGCAAGACTGTGCCAAAGTGGCAACTGATGCAGGAATGAAAAAAGCTGACATTTTTGTTAAGGGTCCGGGTTCGGGTCGTGAAGGTGCAATAAGGGCATTAAGCAATTCAGGCATAGAGATAGTTTCCATAAAAGACGTTACCCCAATGCCACACAATGGTTGCCGTCCTCCTAAAAAGCGCAGGGTATAGGCTCTACATTTATCATTTATTTCAATCAATCAATTTATAAAGCCGGTTCGTATCAAATTTTACGATTTTTGAACGAGCCGAACCGGCACAAAAGAAAAATCGCATGGCACGTTATACAGGTCCAAAGAACAGAATATGCCGTATTTTCGGCGAACCTATTTTAGGTTCAGGCAAAAGCCTTTCTAAGAACAGTAACCCTCCAGGACAGCATGGTCCTACCAAAAAGCGCAAAGCAGCCAGTGAATATGCTGTTCAGCTAAAAGAAAAACAGAAAGCTAAATATACTTATGGTGTATTAGAGCGTCAGTTTGCCAACACTTACAAGGAGGCTGCACGTATGAAAGGTGCAACCGGTGAAAACCTTGTTAAGCTATTAGAAGCTCGCTTAGATAATACAATATATCGCTTAGGCATTGCGCCTACCCGCCCTGCTGCACGCCAAATAGTGGCGCATAAGCACATTACGGTAAATGGCGAAGTGGTGAATATTCCGTCTTATACACTACAGCCCGGTGATGTGATAGAATATGCTCCTAAGAGCAAAGCTAATACGCTAATAACGGGTATGGCAAGAGGTAAAAATCCTAAAATAACTTGGATGGATTGGAATGAAAAAGAGCTAATGGGTACTTACATATCTCATCCGGCACGCGAATTTGTTCCTGAAAACATTAAGGAACAGCTAATAGTAGAATTGTATTCTAAATAAACTATTTTTGCTTTTTTCCACGTTTTATCCACACAGGTAGCGTATATAGCAACATATTCAACAATAACTCATAAAATTATTTTCTAAACTAACGTCTATATGGCAATTTTAAGTTTTCAAAAGCCAGATAAAATTACGCTTCAAAAAAATTCAGAATTTGAAGCTATATTTGAATTTCGCCCATTAGAGCGGGGTTATGGAGTAACTATTGGTAATGCCATTCGCCGCGTATTGCTATCTTCATTAGAAGGTTATGCCATTACTTCAATCAGAATACAAGGTGCAGACCATGAATTTGCTACTATCAAAGGCGTTCTTGAAGATGTAACTGAAATTATCTTAAATTTGAAACAAGTGCGTTTCAAATATTTAGGTTCTCCTGATGAGTTTGTGCCTGAAAAAGTGGAGCTTAATATCAAAAATTCAGATGTGTTTACGGCTAAAATGATAGGCGAAGCACTACCTAATTTTAAGATAATGAACCCCGACTTAGCTATATGCCACCTTCACCCCGGCACTCAATTTCAAATTGAAATGAACATAGGTAAAGGCAGAGGCTATGTTCCATCAGAGGAAAACCGCCCTTTGGATGCAGGCATTGGCTTTATAGCTATTGACTCTATTTATACGCCTATTAAAAATGTGAAATACACCATTGAAAATACGCGTGTAGAGCAACGTACCGACTTTGAAAAGCTAACCATTGAAGTGGTAACAGACGGTACCATACATCCGGAAGATGCAGTTAAAGAAGCGTCAAAAATTCTTATACAGCACTTAATGATTATTACCGATGAAAACATTTCGTTAGACATTCGCAAAGAAGAGAAGGAAATAGTGGTAGATGAAGAAACATTGCATGTTCGCAAAGTGTTGGGCACTCCATTAGAAGATTTAGAGTTATCGGTACGTGCCTTTAACTGCCTCAAAGCAGCAAAAATCAATTCATTAAGCGAATTGGTGCAATACACTCAAGAAGAGCTAATGAAGTTCAGAAACTTTGGACAAAAGTCTCTATCAGAAATTGAGCAAGTGCTACATGAAAGGGGCTTGCATTTTGGTATGGATATTCAAAAGTACCGCAAAGGAGACGATTAATCGCCTTATAATCAATTCGTATTTTTTAACGCCTCATAATTCCTGACACGGTATGAGGTTAAATTTAACATAGTCATGCGTCACGGAGACAAAATTAACAATTTAGGCAGAACAGCCTCGCATCGTACAGCACTACTTTGCAATCTTACCGTTCAGCTTATTCGCCATAAGCGTCTAGTAACCACATTAGCCAAAGCTAAAGCATTGAGAACATTTGCCGAGCCTATTATTACGCGCTGCAAAAATGATACAATGCACAACAGAAGGATTGTATTTAGCTATTTGCAAGAGAAAGAAGCTATTAAAGAGCTTTTTGGCGTGATTAGCGATAAAGTAGCAGACCGTCCCGGTGGCTACACCCGCATCATTAAACTACCTCGCCGTATGGGTGATGCGTCTGACATGGCAATGATAGAGCTTGTTGACTTTAACACTATTTATGGTGTTGAAACAGAAGCGGCTACAGAATATACTAAGAAAACCCGCCGTAGCAGAAGGAAATCATCTAAAAAAGCTGATGATGCTACACCTGTCGTAGCCGATATGCCGGTAGTTCCCGCTCCGGTAGTGGAAGATACTACTATCGCTCCTCAAGCTGAAGAAGCTACTTCTCCTGAAGCAGAAGATACTTCTGTTCCCGAACAAGAGAGTAACGCCTCAGAAGAGGGTGCAACAAGCGAAGGCAGTGCAGAATAGAGTATTGAAATACTTTTAGTTTATAAAATAAAAATGGGGCTGTTAGTAAACAACCCCATTTTTGTTTTATAAATGTGTTACTATATTTTGAAATTAGCTGCCTATTTTTACAACTTCTATTTCAAAAATAAGGTCTTTGTCTGCCAATTCATGGTTGGCATCTAAAAGAATGAATTCGTCATTTACTTCGGTAATCACTACGTCAAATTCATTACCGTATTCATCACCCATTTGCAAAAACATGCCAATTTCAGGTATGATGTCTGCGGGCAATTCTTGCCTTGCCACTTTGCGTATCATTTCTTCGTCTCTTCTGCCGTAGGCTTCTTATGCTTACCGTAAAGCGATATAATCGGAACTTGGGTTGCACTGTCTTGCGTGTTCTCTATTGCCTTGCCTGCATCTGCCTT